>DATDLA010000345.1:0-18273 GCA_036519535.1 Methyloceanibacter sp. | reverse complement strand
CGTGCGCGGGCTCGTCGACCGGCTCAAGACCCAGAAGGGCATCGTCATCGATCACGCCACCGTCCCCGACGCGAACCACTTCTTCGAGGGCCGCATGGACGGCCTCATGGAAGTGATCGACGCCTATCTCGACAAGCGGCTCGGCAAAAAGAAGAAGCGCGAGTCGGCGGCTTAGGGAGGCCCCGAAAAGCCGCGGAAGCTGAAGAATGGCGCGGAATCCGGGCACTCGCCGTCATAGCCACTGGTAGCTCCCGCGGTGTATTCTTCGAAAGCGCTAGCGGGTTCGTTCGCACTGCCGCGCGGCGGTTCCCATGGTTAGAGCATAGGCATGAAGCCGCCGCTCAATCCAAGGAGGAACCCATGCAACCCATAACCCTGAACTTGATTGCGGCGCCTGCCGCAGCAAGGCCGCGTGCCAGATCGACGCTTGTTGCCGGTCTCATCGTTCTTGCGGTTAGCTTGCTGATGCCGAACGCCGGCAATGCCCAGGACGCAAGAGTCGTAAAATCGATGGAGGCCTTGAAGGCAGACACGGCGAAATTGGGAGCGCCGAAAATTGAAGGCGCGGAGGCTGTCGGTGGCAAGGACGCGCCTGCTTTGTATTTCGGCTCGACCAAGATGAACAACAATTTTGCCGTGGTCGATGAGGTCGCCAAGGGAGGCGGAAAAGGCATGGCGGCGACCCTGCTTGTGAAGAGCGATGGCGACTTCATCCGCGTCGCGACCAATGTGCAAAATCCGGATGGAAGCGGCCGGGCTATTGGAACGGCTCTGGCCGGCCCGGCACTCGACTCGATCAAGTCGGGCAAGGCCTTTTTCGGCGAGGTGCCGATTCTCGGCACCCGCTATGTCGCGGACTATGAGCCGATCAAAGATGCATCGGGCGCTGTCATCGGCGCCTACTTCGTTGGCTACAAGAAGTAACGCCGGCGGCGACTGAACGTTGAAAGACTAACGCCGAGGGGCGCGGGCGAGCCTGCCGCCGGTCATCGGGTGGCTGACGCCGGTCGTGTCGGGGAAGCTCAACGGCAGTTTCCTCAGCGAGCGCACGGCGAGATAGGCGAAGGCCTCCGCCTCCACATGGTCGGCAGACCAGCCCATCTCTTCGGCACGGTAGACCGGCTCCGGCAACAGGCTGGCGAGCGCCCCTACCAGCGCTGCATCGTGGCTGCCCCGGCCTGACAGCAACCAGGCGAGAGGACGCGCCGGAAGGGACGTGGCCGCCTCGGCGATCGCCTGAGCGCTCACGGCGGGTCCGACCTCGACGGCGGCGAGACTGCCGTCCTCGCCGATATAGGTGACCGTGGTGCGGCCACTGATCGTCACCACCGCGAGCGGTCGCTCGATCCCTCCCTCCTCGGCCAGAGCGCGGTGATAGACCGGCGCCATCGACGCGCCCTCTCCACCAGCCTCGATATCGGCCGCGCGAAAATCGTAGACCACGTCGATCCCGGTCAGCTGTGCGAGACGATCGGCGTCGCCAAGCTCGCGGGTAAGCCCGCGAGCGTGGTCCTGATAAACGGCAAGCCCGTGAAAACCGATCAGCGAGACGGCGTCGCGGGCAAGCGCACAGGTCTCGAGGAAGGCGCGCACGGCATCGGCATGCAGGCCGGTCAGCTCCCGCTCGACCTCGGCGATGAACGGGCGATCGGAAGGCGCCTCTGCCCCCTCGCCGCCCCAGATGCGCAGGGCCGCCGTCATGGCATCGCGAAGGCGGCCGAGCTCCTCTGCGGCGTAAGGAAAGGTGAGGCTGTGCCGGCGCTCCAGCCGGCGCTCGCCGTCGGTGGCGACGAGGGCGACATCGATGCCTTCGAGGCTCGCGCCACTCATCAGCCCGATCACCGTCATCACGCTGTGCAAGCCTCTCTCCTTCCCGTGCAATTCCCGCCTAAACCTGATACAGGCTCGCTGATATTTCTACCCGGGCCGCCATCATGAGCACGACCAAATCGGAGTTCCTCGACGAGCTTAAGGCCCGTGGCTATATCCACCAAGTGACCGACGAAGCCGGCCTCGACAAGCTCGCAAGATCAGGGTGCATGACCGGCTATATCGGCTTCGATTGTACCGCGCCGAGCCTGCATGTCGGCAATCTGCTCGGGATCATGATGCTGCGCAAGTTGCAGCAGGCCGGGCACAAGCCGATCGTGCTGATCGGCGGCGGCACCACCAAGGTCGGCGATCCTTCCGGCAAGGACGAGTCGCGCAAGCTGCTCACCGATGCGGAGATCGCCGCCAATATCGGCGGCATCGAGTCGGTGTTCGGCAAATTCGTGAGCTTCGGTCAAAGCGGCAGCGACGCGCTCATGGTCAACAATGCCGACTGGCTCGACGAGCTCAACTACATCGATTTCCTGCGCGACTACGGACGCTATTTCAGCGTCAACCGCATGCTCTCCTACGATTCGGTGAAGCTCAGGCTCGAGCGCGAGCAGCCGCTCTCCTTCATCGAGTTCAACTACATGGTGCTGCAGGCCTACGACTTCGTCGAGCTCTACCGCCGCTTCGGCTGCCGGCTGCAGATGGGCGGATCGGATCAATGGGGCAACATCGTCAACGGCATCGAGCTTGGCCGCCGCACCGACGGGGTGGAGCTGTTCGGACTCACCACGGCGCTGCTCACCACGGCGTCAGGCGCCAAGATGGGCAAGACCGCCTCAGGTGCGGTGTGGCTCAACCCTGACATGTTGAGCCCCTACGACTATTGGCAATATTGGCGGAACACCGAGGACGCCGATGTCGGCCGCTTCCTCAAGCTGTTCACCGAAGTACCGCTCGACGAGGTCGACGGGCTGGCGAGCCTGCAAGGCGCCGAGCTGAACGAGGCGAAGAAGGTCCTCGCCACCGAAGCCACGGCGCTGCTGCACGGGCGGGAAGCCGCGGACCGGGCGGAAGGCACCGCGCGCGCGACCTTCGAGCAGGGAACGTTGTCTGAGACCTTGCCGACCTTCGAGATCGCTCGCGCAGAGCTGGAACGAGGTTGGGGTGTTCTCACCGCCAACACCCATGTCGGCTTCGTGCCGTCGACGAGCGAGGCGCGCCGTCAGATCAAGGGTGGCGGCCTCAAGGTCAACGACAAGACGGTCACCGACGAGAAGCGGCTCTTGACGCTCGCCGATCTCACGCCAGAGGGCGTGATCAAGCTGTCGCTCGGCAAAAAGCGGCACGTGCTGATCCGGCCCGTCTAGAGCAGTTGCTCGAGCGAGAAAGGACGCTCAGCGCCCGAGAACGCTCAGCGCCCAATTCCAGCTTCGAAATCGGAGGGCGGAGCGGCGGGCGCGGTGGCGGCCGCATTCTGGCCTTGCGCTCTGAACTCGAAGATCTGACGGAAGATGCCCGGCGCCACCACCGACATCGGGTTGACGAGCACGTTCGGGTCGTCGAGCTGCCCCTGGATGGCGAAGGTGATGCCGACGACACCTTCTCCCTGCCGTCCGACGAAGATGCCGCCAAGAATTGGGATCGCACCGAGCGCCGAGTTCAGACCATAAAGGGGCACATAGGTGCCCCCGAGATTGACCGTCTGCGACTTGAAGTCGACGCGGCCGCGCATGGTGGCGCCGAGCTGCGGCCCGTTCACATAAGCGTCGTTCAACAGGAACTGTCCCTTGCCCACGGAGAACGGCGCGCGCAGCCGGTTGAAGGCGATGCGGCTTTGCCGCACTTCCTTCTTGCGCTCGCCGCCGAGGGCCGCCATGGACTGCGGGTCGGTGAGCACGTCGCTGACCACGGAATCGCCGAGCACGGAGAAGTCGCGCGCCCAAAGGGTACCGGTCTTCATTCCGGGCTCGCTCGTGTCGAGATTGACCTCGAGCGAGGCCTGGCCGCCCTCAACCTTGGGGTAGAAACCGATGAGGCGGAAGGCGGCGCCGGCGTCGCGGGATTCAGCGCGGATGATGCGCACGCCACTCGCCTCCTCAAGCTTCACGGCGAGCGGCATGTGCCCGTTGAGCTTGCCGGTGGCGTTCAGCGCCACAAGGCGCCCAGCGCGCTTCTGCAGCGTGATCTGGGCGTCGTTGACGGTAGTGTTGTAGGAGCCCACCACCGTGCCGATCCGCGCGGTGAGGTCGACGCTGAACGGGTCGGGTGCATCGGAATCCTCGGCAAGCTGCCCGGCGGAGAACAGGGACTGGAAGAATTGCTTGCCGTTATAGCTCGGGCCATGGGCCTCGACCTCAAGCACATTGCCGTCGCGCACCGTGGCATTGATCTCGACATGAGTGAGCCGGTCGAAGGAAAAGTCGGAGAAATAGAAGGATTTGAGATGCTGCTCAGGGCTCAGCGAGATCGAGCCGTCGATAGCGATGTCGTCGCCGAGGATTTTGAGGTTGGTGAGATCGGTCGAGCCGCCTTCGCCGTGCGCTACGTCGAATTGCATGGTGGCCCGGCGTCCCGGGGGTTTGGTCCAGCCCATATTGCCGAAGATGAGCTGGGCTTGGGTCAAGTCCGCCTGCATGCTGAGGGCTTGGGCGCCTTGCGCGTTTCGCGCGACCGATAGCGTCACGGGAAGTGGCCCGCGCAGCAAATGCGAGATCTTGAGCCCGAGGCTCTCGCGCGCGTTTTCATCGAGCGTTGTGCTGATCCTGATCGGCGGTTGCCGCTCCTCGGGCTCGTAGAAGATGCGCTGCCAGGCGAGCTCGGCCGGCAGGCCCTTGATCAGAATTTGACCGCGCGCGTCGAGCGCCTGCTCGGTGACGTTCAGGTCGATCGCGCCACCCTCGACATTGAGATCGCCCACCACGTTCGAGGCGACCACTTGGTCGAGGCGCGCCTCGCCGCGGAGCTTGACGTCCGTGAATTTGAGGTCTTCGCGCATCGGCATGTCGAGAACGAAGCTACCCGTGGCGGTCCCCCCAAAAGAGTCGGGCTTCATGCCCACGGCCTGCATGTAGCCGAGAGGCTCATGGTCGAGCAGCTCAAGCGCGGTCGCGGTGGCGCTGCTCGCCTTGAATGTGATCTGAGCCTGTTGCGGGTCGGGACGCAGGTCGGGAATGAAGTAGCGGCCTTCGCTGAGGGCAATTTCCTGACCTGACGGCAGCACAATTTTCCCCTCTGGAATGTCCACGGAGAAGATGAGCCCCGACACCCTCATCTTGGCGTTGCCGGTGAGGATCGGCGGCAGCTTCTCGATATAGGTGAGGCTCATGTTGGCAAGGTCGAGCTCCACATTCACGGCCTCCGGCGCAAGCTCGGCGCCAGCCTCCATGCGGGCAAGCTCGCCAGGCTCGAGCGAAACGGCGACCTTGCCGCCGAGCACCTCGCCGCCGCGCACATTTTGCATCACCCATTTGCGCGCATCGCCGGCGAGGAACTTGGGCCAGAACTGCTTGAGCACGTCGATGGGCATGGGACTCACCGTGCCGGTCAGATGCACCTCGGGAGAGCCCGGCGCATCGGCGACACTGCCGGCAAGCTCGATCGACGCGCTGCCGGAACGCATCACGAAACGGGAGAGCGTCACCCGGCCCCGATCGGGGGTGACGCTGCCTTCCGCCGACCACTCATCGACCTTGATTGGGGACAGCCCGAACTCCACGGCGGCGAGCACGGCGTCGTGCGCCCTGAGCCTGAAGCTCCAGCTCGGCGAGCCGTTGTCGTCACCCGCCGGGCGGAATTCGCCGCTGATCGTGGCTTGGCTCTGCCCCCATTTGATCGTGGACGGCTTGATTTCGAACACCCCGTTCCTTTTCGCATAGCGCAGGTGCAAATTGCCTTCGTCGATCTGCATGGCGTTCTGCGGATCCCAGGGGGGCGTGATGTGGCCCTGCTCAAGCTTGAGATCCGCTTCGCCGGAGCGGAAGCGGCCGGAGGTCGAAATCTCGACACTGGTCTCGCCGGTGACCGGCAGGTCGAGCGCCTTCAGCGCCGCGGCGGCGGGAAAGTTCTCGGCCAGCCCCGAGGGGACGAGGTGCTGGATCAGGGCAGTGATGCTCAGGCTCTTGCGCAAGGGGCGTTGCTCGGTGCGGAATTCGAGCTGCCAATTGCCTTTGTTGGAAGCGAGGTCTGCCTGGCCCACAAGGATGCTGCGCTCGTTCTTGTGTTGGAGGTCGATGGAGAAGTCCGGCACCTGCCACAGGGTCTGCCCTCCCTCCCGGCTCAGCACCACTTGCGCATCCTTGACGCCGAAGCGGGTGAGGTAGGAGGTGTTGCCGCGGCGCGCCCGCTCGAAGACATCGGCAACGGTCCGCGTCACGTCGAGCTGGCGTCCGGCGCTGGTCGGCATGGACGGCTTGGCAATGACGCTTTCGGGAGGCGTTCCGGGCTGGACTTCGGGAGCGGCCGGAGCAGCGCCGGGGACGGAGCCCTTGACGAACTTCTCCACGTCGCTGCTCGAGGGACGATAGAAGCTGAGCGACAGGCCGTCGTCGGATGAATAGAACAACAGCTTCGGCCCGATGAAGTCGACGCTGCCAGCAGCGATGCGGCCGGAGAGAAGCGCCGCGCCGCTTATGCCGATAGCCGCCAGCGGCGCCTGCGCCACGATGGAGCCGTCGCGGTCGATGAGACGGATATTGCGGAGCCGGAAGAGCACGCCGGGACCGTCCGGCGAGCGCTGCAGAAACGCATCGTCGATCTTCACATGCATGTCCGAGAGCTGTTCGTTGATCGCCTGTTCGACGCCGTCAACGAGGCTTGGCAGCGATATCGGACCGCGGGCAAGCCGGCCATAGCCGCCGACGATGGCGATCAGCCCCACGACCAGGATCCCTGCGAAAATCTCGCGGCAAACATGGGCGCCGCCGGTCGAGATTTTCCTGAGCTCGAGCTGGACCGGTTCGGGCACGAGCTTGACGAGCGCCCTGCCCCTCGCGGGCAGCGTCATCAGCGCTCGGCTTCCTTCCGAGATTTTGACCAGCGCGCCGGCGACCGGCTCGCTTGTCGCGCCCAACCCGGTCTCGCGCTTCCAGCGCTCGACGGTGCGGCGCAGGCTCGCCGTGTAGAACTTGAATTGCGTGGCGATGCGGCGAATAGCCGGCAGGTCAGCCAAGACCTTGGCGCGGTCAGTCGCGCTCACGCAGAACGTGCGCAAGACACCCACAAGCGCAAGCGGCTGCCTGGCTATGGGCAACAAGCGCTGCCTCAGCTCGCTCATGGCCCTTTTTTCGATATCCCCCCAGAGTCAATGACATAAGAGGCGCGAAAATCGACCAAAGGAAGGCGATGGCCGCGCAAACACCTCTGCCAAACCTCACTCCCAATACTCAAAGCAACCTAGGAGATGGTTCATGACAAGCCGTGGAGGAGGCGATATTCTTGGTTAAGGGTTCCTTGCCGGCGTTCCCATGATCGCCTGACAAACTCATTGATACGCGGATACGCGCTGCGGGAAATCGATTCTTGTGCTGGAGTAACGCGCCGCTCTCCTTTCGGCGCAAGGGGAGGGTTGCGTCTGTTGAGGAGGTACCATCATGTTTACCAAGAAGCCGGAGCGAGAGATGGGCGGCGATCCTCTGACCAAAATGTCTGACCGGCCGGCAAGCGAAACAACGCCGTTCGGCGAGCGTTCGCCGAGTTACGCCAAGAGCCCCGGCCCCAGCAAGCTCGTGCCCTCCATCATCGGCGAAGACCTGATGATCACCGGCAATGTGACCTCGAAAGGCGAGATTCAGGTCGATGGCGAAATCCAGGGCGACGTGCAATGCGGCTCGCTCCTGCTCGGCGACAAGTCGCAGATCACGGGCTGCGTGCTCGCCGAGGATGTCGTGGTGCGCGGCCGCGTGCTCGGCTCGATCCGGGGCCTGCGCGTGACGCTGCAGGCGCAGTCCCATGTCGAGGGCGACATCTATCACCAGAGCCTCGCCATCGAGCAGGGCGCGTATTTCGAAGGCAAGTCGCGCCGCACCGACGATCCGCTTGCGACCAAAGCCGACAAGCCAGCTGCAGCCGACAAGCCTGCGGCAGCCGACAAGCCGCGGGCGGAGCCTTCCGCCGCGGGCAGCGGCGCCACCCCGCGCGCGGCGGAATAGCGGCACCCGACACTTCGAAGCAGGTCGTTACGTTGACGGCTGCCCGGCGTGGATGCGCTCGGCGAGTGCCGCCTCGATGAACTGGTCGATATCGCCGTCGAGCACGGCCGAGGGATTGGTGCTCTCAACCCCGGTGCGCAAATCCTTCACGAGCTGGTAGGGCTGCAGCACGTAAGAGCGGATCTGGTGGCCGAAGCCGATGTCCGATTTGGCAGCCGCAGCGGCTTGCGCCTCCTCTTCGCGGCGCTTCAATTCCGCCTCATAGAGCCGCGCCCGCAGCATGGCCCAAGCGGTCGCCCGGTTCTTGTGCTGCGACCGCTCGTTCTGACATTGCACCACGATGCCGGTCGGCAGATGCGTGATGCGCACGGCGCTATCGGTGGTATTCACGTGCTGGCCGCCGGCGCCGCTCGAGCGGTAGGTGTCGATGCGCACGTCCTTCTCGTCGATGTCGATGGCGATGGTGTCGTCGACGGCGGGATAGACCGACACCGAGGCAAAGCTCGTGTGCCGTCTGGCATTTGAATCGAAGGGCGAGATGCGCACGAGCCGATGCACGCCGGACTCGGTCTTCAACCAGCCATAGGCGTTGGCGCCCTTGACCAGGATCGTCGCCGATTTGACGCCGGCTTCTTCGCCGGGGTGCTCGCCGATGATCTCCACCTTGTAGTCGCGTCCCTCGGCCCAGCGCATATACATTCGCTCGAGCATCAGCGCCCAGTCCTGGCTCTCGGTGCCGCCGGCGCCGGCGTGGATCTCGACATAGCTGTCGTTGGCGTCGGCTTCGCCGGAGAGCAGCGCCTCGACCTCGCGCTTATGCGCCTCGGCTCTGAGCTTCTTCAGCGCCAACTCCGCTTCAGAGACGACGCTCTCATCGCCCTCCTCCTCGCCGAGCTCGACAAGCTCGATATTGTCGTCGAGCTCGCGAACAAGACGCGTGTAGCCGGCCAGCGCGCCGTCGAGCTGCTGCCGCTCGCGCATGATGCCTTGAGCGCGCGCCGAGTCGTTCCAGAAATTGGGGGCCTCGACCTGGCGGTCGAGCGCGGCTAGCCTTTCCTTGGCCCGGTCAGGGTCAAAGATGCCTCCTGAGCAGGGTCAAGGACTGCTTGATGTCGTTGACGACGGCCTCGGTTTCAGCGCGCATCTCTTCCTCGGTTCGCGAAATAGCGGATGGGCCGCCAGGGTCATGACCCGGCGGCTGCTCCTGACGATTGTCAGCCTCTAGTAGAGTCCGCCGGTGCCCGATGTCAAAGCCCGGTCGTTGCCGGGGGCCGGGAGCGGCCCTGGCGGCGGCAGTCCGGGCACTTGGCCCGGTATGATACCTGGAATGGCCGCTTGCGGTCCTGCTTGGCCATACTCTTCCGCCGCAAGCCCCTCCGTCCCCTCGGTATCGGTCGCGACCGCGCCCAAAGGCTCCTGGGTGGGCTTGAACGCTTCCATGATCGCCCTGGGGTCGCCGGGGGTTGCCGGCAACCCGGTCTTCAGATTGACCCGCACGAGCTTGATGCCGGGCGGGGCGCGGAACGGAATCGGGGGCTGGTCGGCAAGGGCGATCTTGAAGAAGTCGCGGACCACTGGCGCGGAGACATTGCCTCCGGTCTCGCCATGGCCGAGCGGCGAAGGATTGTCGAAGCCGATATACGCGCCGACCACGAGGTCGGGCGTGAAGCCGATGAACCAGGCATCTTTCTCGTCATTGGTGGTGCCGGTCTTGCCCGCGATCGGACGGCTCAGGACTTTGAGCTTCTGCGCCGTGCCGCGCTCAACGACGCCTTCCATGATGTGGATCATCTGGTAAGACGACATCGGATCGATGATCTGCGGGCGGTCGTCGACGAGTTGAGGCTCTTGCTGGCCGGACCATTCTCTCGCCGCGCAATCGGGGCACTCGCGATCGTCGTGCTGCCAAACGGTGCGGCCGTAGCGATCCTGGACACGGTCGATCAGCGTCGGCTTTATCTGCTTGCCGCCATTGGCGATGATGCCGTAGGCGCCAACCATGCGCAGCAGCGTGGTTTCACCGGCGCCGAGCGCCATCGAGAGCATCGGCATCAGATTGTCGTAGACGCCGAAGCGCCGCGCATATTCGACGATGATCGGCATGCCCATGTCGTTTGACAGCCGCACCGTCATCAGATTGCGCGAATGCTCGATGCCGAAGCGCAAGGTCGAGGGGCCGGCCGCGGAGCCCGCCTCATAGTTCTTCGGGCACCATTGCGGCATGCCAGCTCCTTGACTGATGCAGAGCGGGCCGTCGACGATGATGCTCGCGGGCGTATAGCCGTTGTCGAGCGCGGTCGAGTAGATGATCGGCTTGAAGGACGAGCCTGGCTGGCGGCGCGCCTGCACGGCGCGATCGAACTGGCTTTCGGCGAAGCTGAAGCCGCCGACCAGCGCGAGCACGCGCCCGGTGTGCGGGTCCATGGCCACGATCGCTCCACCGACCGCCGGGACCTGCTCGAGCGACCATTGTCCGGTGACGTCCGGCTGCTTGTCGGTCGGCTCGCGCGGCGAGACGTAGATGACGTCGCCGGGCTTGACCACATCGGTCATGACCCTCGGGCTTCCGCCCATGCCGTTCTTCAGCCTCGGCCGGGCCCATTTCACCTCGTCGAAGGGAATGGTGCCGGTCTCGCGCTCCTTGGAGAGCGCGCCGGTCGAGGTGCGCGTGGGGCGCAAGCCGATCTTCGCGGTGTCCTTGTTGGCCTCGAGCACCACGGCGAGCCGCCAGGGCTCGATATCGCCCCACACATTGATGGCGGCGAGCGTCTTGCCCCAGTCGCCTTCGAGACTGACGTTCTTGACCACGCCCCGCCAGCCATGGCGGTGATCGTAGGCGACAAGCCCATCGACTAGAGTCTTGCGAGCGATCTTTTGCAGCCCGGGGTCGAGCGTCGTGCGCACCGAGAGGCCGCCGCCATAGAGCTTGTCCTCACCGAAGATGTCGATGATGTCGCGGCGCACTTCCTCGGCGAAGAATTCCGATGCGGCGAGTCGCGCGCCCGTCTGGCGCACCTGCACGCCGAGCGGCTCGGCCTTGGCGGTCTCGCCCTCCTCCTTGGTGACGAAGCCGTTTTCGACCATGCGGTCGATCACCCAGTTGCGGCGCTCGATCGCCCGCTCGGGATAGCGGAATGGGTTGTAGTTGCTCGGCGCCTTCGGAAGGGTGGCGAGATAGGCACAGTCGGCGATCGACAGCTCGTTGAGCGACTTGTCCCAATAGGTCTGGGCCGCGGCGGCGACACCATAGGCGCCGGCGCCGAGATAGATCTCGTTCAGATAAAGCTCGAGGATCTGCTCCTTGGTGAAGGCGCGCTCGATGCGGATGGCAAGGATCGCCTCCTTCAGCTTGCGCTCCATCGTCTGGTCGCTCGACAACAGGAAATTCTTGGCAACCTGCTGGGTGATGGTGGAGGCGCCGACCATGCGCCGGCCGGATTGCGCGCTTGACAGATTGGTGACGGCGGCGCGCAGGATGCCCTGAATATCGAGGCCGCCATGCTGATAGAAATTCTTGTCCTCGGCGGAGATGAAAGCTTCGGTGACGCGGTCGGGGATGGCGCTGAACGGCACGTAGATGCGCCGCTCGCGGGCAAACTCGGCGATCAGGTTGCCGTCATTGGCGTGAATGCGGGTCATGACCGGAGGCTCGTATTTGGCGAGCACTTCGTAGTCCGGCAGATCTTTCGACACCTTCCACAGGACGAACGCCGCCGCAGCCGCCACGGCCACGAAGACGATCATGCTTGCGGCGAACAGGAACCCGAAGAAGCGCAGAAAGAAGCCGCCGCGACGGCGACGCCGCCTTTGCTCCGGCGGCTGGATAGGAGCCGTAATGTCCATATTGATCCCGTCCCGTCCCCAATCTTTAGGGGCCTAGAGCCAAGCAACCCTAGCCAACATTATGGCAACAAAACGCTGCCAATCACGGATTTCGTCTTGATTTTTGCTGGTAACTGGACGCGGGACGCGACGATGAAACTCAGAACGGCATCCGCGCCACGCGCTTGGCGAAATACGCGTCGATCGCCGCGCCTACTTTCTCGGCCATGGCGGCGCGCCAGGTTTCGGAGGTGAGCCGCTTCTCGTCGTCTGGATTGCTCAAGAAGCCAAGCTCAAGCAGCACCGACGGCACGTCCGGCGATTTCAGCACGCGAAAGCCGGCTGATTTCAGTGACTTTCGGTGCAGCTCGGCGGCGCTCATCTCGCCCACCACGGATCTCGCGAACACGATTGAGCGATTCTGCGTCTCGCGCTGGGCAAGATCGATCAGGATGTTCGCCACCACCTCGTCCCGGTCGGTCGGCAGCTCCACGCCGGCGATGGCGTCGGAGAAGTTCTCCTTTGCGGCGAGCTCCTTGGCTTCATCGTCGGACGCGCGCTCCGATAAAGTGTAGACCGTGGCCCCGCTCGCCTCGTTGGCATGCTTGGGGAAGGAATCGGCGTGGATCGACACGAACAGATTCGCGCCCTTGCTTTGCGCAAAATCGACGCGCTCGCGGAGCGCAAGGAAGGTATCGCCCTCTCGCGTCAGGTAAACTTGGTAGTCTCCCTTGGCTTCGAGCTTTTGCCGGAGCGTCTTGGCGAAGGCGAGCACGACC
Source organism: Methyloceanibacter sp. (assembly GCA_036519535.1). Classification (GTDB taxonomy): domain Bacteria; phylum Pseudomonadota; class Alphaproteobacteria; order Rhizobiales; family Methyloligellaceae; genus Methyloceanibacter. Next base: position 5,705 of record DATDLA010000345.1, on the reverse strand, counting down.
TCCTTTTCCGTGACGCCATCGGCGCTCGCCGTGCCGGGATCGATGCCGCCATGGCCGGGATCGAGAATGACAACGGGCCTGGCCGCGGTGGCTTGCGCCTGCGGCTTTAGCTTCGGAATCGAGCCAACTACCGGGATGCGCGCGGCGCGGAGCTTGGCGAGGAAGGTCGTGCGGTCGGTGGCGACGAGGTCGACGACAAGGCGCGCCGGCTGGTCGGCCCTTGCCTCGAGCACAAAGGCCTTGTCGACGAGAAACGGGCCGCTCACGTCGATGACGATGCGCGATTTTCCCGGTGCGAACAGCCCATAACGGTAGCCGGTGACGAGCCCCCTCTTCTCGGAACCGAGACCGGGCGGCATTTGGAAATTCACCTCCGGCAGATCGACGATGACGCGATAGGGATCGGCAAGCGAAAAGACGTTGACGTCGACCTTTTTGGACAGGTCGGCGACGAAACGGGTGCGGCCGCGGTCGCCCGCCAGTCTCGCATCCTTGGCTACGGCCTCGCGCGGGCGCGCCTCGGCCTGCCCGCTCGAATACCCAGCGCCCAGACATAGAATCGCAAGGAGAACGGCCCGGGCGGGAATGGCCCCCAGCAAGGCACTCTTAGGTCGCATCTTCCCTCGCCTGCCTCGGCCCGACATTGGGCCTGGCAATCCTTCAGTACACCCGGGACGGAGCCCGGACCCACCCGATTTGAGCCGGAAATCGTTTATGGATACCAGAATCTTAAAGCCTGTTGGTTAAGCGAAGCTTGTGACCCTTTGGGGGCGATTTGACAGGGAGGCTTGCCAAATCTCCCGCCAAGCCCGTAATAAGGGGCAGGCCCTATCCATTGGGCGATCCCGGGCGCTTAAGACGCTCTCTAGCGATACTGGCCCGGGACTTCGTTTGTTTCGCGCGTCAGGGCCTTAAACGGGAAGCGGCCCAAGACGTCGGAAAGCCGGTGGCCAAGTGAGAGAAGGTCGCCACTCCAAGCTTCTCAGAACTCGCGCCAATCGCGGGTTAGGTTTTGCGATGCAGGTTCAAAGCACAGGACTAACCATAGGAAAAGGCGAGGCTTTGTTGTTCTTGCCCGGCACCTGTCTGGCGACCGAAATCGGTCCCTGCGGGAGGCCTCCCATGCGTCATCGCAGCGAATCATGGTCTATTCAACTTAAACGCGCGCGGCGCCCGGGCTCACCTCCGGTGCGGCAGGCTTTCGCACCCTCCCCGGCGAGCGCGGCGGAGAACACACAACATGCCAAGCAAAATGCTGATCGATGCGGCGCATCCGGAGGAGACCCGGGTCGTCGTGGTGAAGGGCAACCGCGTCGAGGAATTTGATTACGAGTCAGCGAACAAGAAGCAGCTACGGGGCAATATCTATCTTGCCAAGGTGACGCGCGTTGAGCCGTCGCTGCAGGCGGCTTTCGTGGATTACGGCGGCAATCGCCACGGCTTCCTCGCCTTCACTGAAATTCACCCCGACTATTATCAGATCCCGGTCGCCGATCGTCAGGCCCTGCTTGAGGAAGAGGCCAAGGAGGAGAGCCGGGCGCGAGACGCCGAGGCCGCGGAGGATGATGAAGCCGCCGCCGGCCGCCGCCGCCGCCGAGGCAGGCGCGGCCGTGGGCGTCCCGATCAGGCACAGCAAAGGGGCCCGGGCGGGGAAGCTCCCGCGACCGCCGAGGAGTCGCCGTCACGCGAAAGCGCGCCGGAGAGCGAAGGCGGCACCGAGGCTCGGGAGAGCGGTAGCGGCCTCGCCATGGAGCCGAGCGACCTCGTGCACGAAGTCACCGAGCCGGCCGAACGTGGGGCCGATGTCGAGGTCGACGACGTGCCCGAGACTGTCTCCACGGTCGAAGAGGTCGAGGAGGACGACGAGGCCGATTCTGTCGAGATCGTCGGCCAGCGCGTTGTCGCTGCGGAAGGAAACGGCGAGGCAGTGGCCGAGACCGTCGAATCGGTTGGGTCGGAGGATGCGCTGGAGGAAGTTCCGGAGCGTGTGCGGCGCCGGCGCGGACGCCCTTATAAGATCCAGGAAGTGATCCGCCGCAGGCAGATCATCCTCGTCCAGGTGGTCAAGGAAGAGCGCGGCACCAAGGGCGCGGCGCTCACCACCTATCTCTCGCTCGCCGGACGCTACACCGTGCTGATGCCCAACACCGCGCGCGGCGGCGGCATCTCGCGAAAGATCACCAATCCCACCGACCGCAAGCGCTTGCGCGAAATCGCCGGCGAGCTCGAAGTGCCGGAGGGCATGGGCCTCATCATTCGCACGGCCGGCGCGCAACGCACCAAGACCGAGATCAAGCGCGACTACGACTATCTGTTGCGCCTGTGGGAGACGGTGCGCGACCTCACCCTGAAATCGACGGCGCCGAGCCTCGTCTATGAGGAAGGCAGCCTGATCAAGCGCTCGATCCGCGACTTGTACAACAAGGACATCGACGAGGTGCTGGTCGCCGGCGACGACGCCTATCGCGAGGCCAAGGACTTCATGCGCATGCTGATGCCGAGCCATGCGAAGAACGTGAAGCCCTACAAGGAGCCTGAGCCCGTCTTCATCCGCTTTCAGGTGGAGCGTCAGCTCGCGGCCATGTTCTCTCCGCAGGTGGTGCTCAAGTCCGGAGGCTATATCGTCATCAACCAGACCGAGGCGCTCGTCGCCATCGACGTCAATTCAGGCAAGGCGACGCGCGAGCACAATATCGAGGACACCGCGCTCAAGACCAATCTCGAAGCCGCCGAGGAAGTCGCCCGCCAGCTCCGTCTGCGCGATCTCGCCGGTCTGATCGTCATCGACTTCATCGACATGGATGAGCGGCGCAACAGCCGGTTGGTCGAGCGGCGCCTGAAGGAATCCTTGCGCAACGATCGCGCGCGCATCCAGGTGGGACGCATCAGCCATTTCGGCCTTCTGGAAATGTCGCGCCAGCGCTTGCGCACCGGCATGCTCGAAGGCTCGACCAGCTCTTGCGCCATGTGCCAGGGCACCGGCATCGTGCGGTCCATCGAGTCGGTCGCGCTCGACGTGTTGCGCTCGCTCGAGGATCGTCTCATCACCGACGGCGTCGTGCCTCTGGTCGCCACCACCGCGGTCGACGTCGCCCTCTACATCCTCAACCAGAAGCGTTCGCATCTGAAGGATATCGAGCAGCGCTACCGCATCCCCATCACGGTCACGGCCGACGAGAATTTGCATGTGTCGCAATTCGTCATCGAGCGTTCGGCCGAGTCGGAGATCGGCATCGGCGAGAGCGCCGTGGTGCAGATGGACTGGGCCCATCACCAGCAGGCCCCCGCCCCCGCGATCGCGGCCGAAGGCGACGCCGAGCAGGCGAGACGCCGCTCCCGCCGCCGCCGCCGCAAGCGCCGCGGACCAGGTGAGCCGGAGTTCGAGCCGGCTGAAGCCGGTTCCGCCTTTGCCGAAACCGCCGATATGGATGAGGAGGAGCCGGAGCGCGAGACCGCGCCCCGAGAGTCCCGGGAGGCGCAAGCCCCTGAGAATGGCGGCCAGAACCGCAAACCTCGCCGCAGAGGGCGGCGTGGAGGTCGTCGTGGGCGAGGAGGTCAGCGTCCGGAAGGCGGCGAGCGGCAAGGTGAGACGCGCGCCGCGTCGCCTGAGGCGCACGACCTTGGAGATGCCGGTCGTCACGAGGGCGAGAGCCCCGCGCAGCAGAACGGGGGTGGGCGCCCTGCCCCCGAGGCTGCTTCGCGCCATGAACGGGTCGAGCGGCCGGCTCGCGAAAGCGAACCGGCCTACACCATGCCGGTGACCGAGAGGCCCGCGCCACCGCCCGAAATCAAGGTCGAAAGCGAGACCAAGGAGGACAGCGCTCCGCCTCGCCGCGGCTGGTGGCAGCGTTAGCCTTGATGAAGGGATCGATGCTGCTTGGGCCGGCCGATCTGCTTCGGTAGGAGTCAGTCGGGCAACATCATCCGCTCTCACTTTCTTGAACGGAGACGCGGCAAAGCTGTCACGTTGTCGCCGCATTCAAACGCCAAGCAAGCGATGTTTACGGCAAAGGCATGGCTTGAGGCGGCCGGCCTTTTGCGCTGTCCCAAGGCTGGAGGGTGACCCAGCAGCATCTTGGCCCAAGACCGGCAAGACTTTACCATCAAGCGAATGATGCCTGTTCCGGCCCCCCGCACTAGCTCCTGGCAAGGCCTTCGCCGCGCCGCCGTCGGCGGCCTCATCGTCTCGTTTGTGAGCGCTACCACCGCGGACGCCGCGGGCATGATCCGCGACGCCGAGACGGAAGGGCTGATCAAGACCTATGCCAAGCCGATTTTCAACGCCGCCGGCTTGAGCGGACAGGCGGTCGACATTCACATCGTCAACGACCGCGCCTTCAACGCCTTCGTCATCGACGGGCACAACATGTTCATCCATGCCGGTGCCATGATGGATGCGAAGACTCCCAACCAGATCATCGGGGTGATAGCCCACGAGAGCGGCCATATCACCGGCGGTCATCTTGCCCGGCTCAGAAATCAGATCTCGCGGGCGAAATCCGCCGCGTTGATGCTCCAGCTGCTCGGCCTTGCGGCCATGGCGGCGGGGGCCGCCGTGGGCGCCGGCCAGCTTGGGCAACTCGGCATGGGCGCCGCCTATGGCGGAACCGATGCCGCGCTCCGCATGGTGCTCGCCTACCGGCAGGACGAAGAGTCCTCGGCCGACCAGGCCGCCGTCACCTTTCTCAATGCCACCCACCAATCCTCCCGTGGCCTGCTTGAGACCTTGGAGTTCATGAACTCAAAGCTGATCGGCGTGCAGGGCATCAATCCCTATCTGCAATCTCACCCCCTGCCCCCGCAGCGCCTTGCCCAGCTTCGCACCCTCGCCGAGTCGAGCCCGTATTACGACGTCAAGGATCCGCCCGAGCTTCAGGTCCGCCATGACCTCGTGAAAGCCAAGCTGTTTGGCTTTCTCGATCAGCCGGAAACGACGTTCAATCGCTACCCCCAGACCGATCGCTCCCTTCCCGCGGCCTATGCGCGCGCCATCGCCACCTATCGCAAGTCGGGGGCGCAGGCCGTGATGCCCCAGCTCGACGCCTTGATCGCCGCCAAGCCGGACTGGCCCTATTTCTATGAGCTCAAAGGTCAGTTCCTGTTCGAGAGCGGCAATGTCGCCGACGCCGTCGCGTCGCTGCGGCAGGCCGTGGCGCTCGCGCCCGAGGAGCCGCTCATCCGCATCATGCTGGCCCAGGCGTTGCTTGCTGTGCCGGGCATGAAGAATGTCGACGACGCGATTTCAAATTTGCGCACCGCGCTTGCCCGCGAGACGGACTCGGCGACCGGCTACCGCCAGCTGGCGTTGGCTTACGGCCGCAAGGGCGACGCCGCCAAGGCAGAAAGCGCGAGGCAGCAATATCTGGCGCAAGCCGAGCTTGCGTCGGCGGAGGCCTATTTCTATGAAGGACGGCTGAAACTCGCCAAGGAGCAAGCCAAACGCGCCAAGGCCGGATTCGTCGACGGCACGCCAAACTGGCTTCGAGCCGATGATATAATCGCCTTCCAGGTGCCGACCACCGATTGAGCCGTTTCCCCCCGGAGAACCAAAAACATGAACCTGAGAAAAGTCTTCTACAATGTGGCCGTGGCCGCCGCGGTCGCCGCCGTGACGGCGGCCGGCACGAGCTATCTCGTCCTTCGCTACGCCCCGGCTGGCATGCTCGCCGGCGCATCGGGGCCGGTCGCGGCCGACCAGGCCCGCG
>DATDLA010000344.1:0-3551 GCA_036519535.1 Methyloceanibacter sp. | reverse complement strand
CTATATATTGGTGCCCTGCCCCTCCTGCAAGAGCCTGTCGGGGCTGCGCAAGCGCAGCGCCTTCGGGGATGGCTTGGCAATCAGCGACGGGCACCAGCTCGCTTTCACCTGGAAAGAGAGCGAACGCGCAAACCGGCGCGGATGCTGGGACTGCCGCGACGCCCTTCCAGCCGACGAGGCCGAGGGATAGCGCCGCGGCCTGTTCCACATCGGGACGACGCGTGACGAAGGCTCCGGCCCGATCGCCGTGCCGGCGCCGTCGACCAGGATGCCGCACTCCGCCGCCACTTCATCCCGGTGCGCCCAGCCGGATAATTCCAGCGCGCCGCCGCCGCGGGACATCTTATATGCCGATATTGTCTCGAGGCGTCCGGCCGAGGAGCCAGCCGCTCGGCGATGTGCTGCCCGAGCCTCTGTTCGCAACGCGACCGCCAATGGAAGGGGGCATGCCGGGCGGCGCGAAGGGTGGGTATCGATCGCTTCAGCTGAGCGAAGGCCGGGGTCACGGCTTTGAGATGCTGATTGCCTTCGATCCCCTGCCGCATTGCGATTTCGGCAACCACTTTCCGCTCGTTGCGCTCCGTATAGTTGGCGACATAGGACCGGTCGATGGCGATGACCGCCGCGCAGACAGAAGCGCGCCAAAGGCAATATTTCGCAAACGCGCGGCGCGGCGAGAAACGGCACCCGTCGGCAGTGCAGCGAGCACGAGCACGATGGTGGCGATGAGAGTGATGGCGGTCACCGACTGGTAGCGGCTCGTCGCCGCGATCTTTACGCCATAGCCGAGCCGCCCGATGCCGGTCATCAGCGCGTTGAAGGGCGCGAAGAAGAAGAGAATGACCCAGAGGAGCGGCGCTCGGTGGCAAGACGCCAAATCGAAGCCGCACCGGCGGCGAGGATGACGAGGCCGGCCACGAGCCGCAGCGGCCCAGTGGTGAGGGCGTTGCCGAGATAGATCAGGACAAACTCGACGAGGCTAGGCAAGTCGAAGGCGAAATCCGGCTTGGCCTGCGGCGCATTGCGATAAGCAACACCCAAGGCGAGGACCAGGACAGCGAGCGCTGCCGTGCCGAGGAGCAGAGGCCGCAAGCCGGGACTAGGCAGTTTCGGGCGCAACAGCTTCGCCGCGCAGACGATCACGAGCAAGATCAGCATTAAAATGGCGGTGCTGTAAGTGAGCACCAAGCACGCCGACAAACAGCGAGACGAGCAGCCAGGGCGCGCTTTCGCTGGCGACGGCACGCGCAAGCGCCGCGGCGCTCACGATGACGAAGAGGTCGGCGGTGAGCCAAATCGCTCCGCTCATGCCGAGAAAATAGCTGCCTTGCCTCTGGGGAAAGTAGACAGTCGGACTAGGGGCAGCAAGCTCTCAGGCTCGGTTTCTAAGGGTTTTCTGGGCCCTGTGACCGAAGCACCACGCCCCCTGTGCTATATTGGGACCATGGAGGAGGCCAAATCCGACCAGGCGGCGGTGCTCGATTTCATGGCCTCGCCGGACACCTATGCGTCGGTGCACGGCAAAGTTGAGCGAATCGAGACCCATGCCTCCGTCGTGTTCCTCGCGGGCCCGCGCGCTTACAAGATCAAGCGTGCCGTAAAATACCCGTTCCTCGATTTCTCGACCCTGGAATTGAGGCGGCGCGCGCTTTTCAACGAGCTTCGCCTCAATCGCCGCACAGCGCCTCATATTTATCTTGAAGTCCTTCCGATAACTGTCGATGACGGCGGCAGATTTCACATTGTTGGTCAGGTCGGCGGCATTGTCGAGTGGGTGCTGGTCATGCGCCGATTCGACCAGGCGAATCTCTTGGACCGCATGGCGGAGGAAGGGCGTCTCCCCTTGGCTGCCATGCCGCAGCTTGCCCGAGTCATTGCCGACTTCCACCGCAACGCGAATCGGTTTCTCGGGGGACAGGAAAGCGTATCGGCGCTGCTCGCGGTGATTGAGGACAACGCGGCGGTCCTTGCCGGCAAGGAAGCCATCTTTCCAGCTGGAGCGATTGCAACCGTCGATCAGGCGAACCGCGCAGCGCTCGCAGCACTTGCTCTTTTGCTTCAGGCGCGGGCGCACGGAGGCTATGTGCGCCACTGCCACGGGGACCTGCACCTTGGTAATATCGTCGAGATCGAGGGCGCCCCGGTATTGTTCGACGCCATCGAGTTCGACGACGCCATCGCAACCATCGACGTTCTTTATGACCTCGCCTTCCTGCTCATGGATCTCGGCGCGCGCGGACTGCCGGTCCATGCCAATGCGGCCCTCAACGCTTATCTCGAGGCGTGCGGCAGCACCGCCAATCTCATCGGTCTTGCGACGTTGCCGCTGTTCCTGTCCATGCGGGCGATGATCAGGGCCAAGGTCGAGCTGCTGCGGGGGGAATTAAAACCGGAGTCGCGCGCTGAGGCGCAAGCCCGCGCGGCCTCCCATGTTTTGCTTGCGCGCAGCTATCTTGAACGGAAACGGCCGCAGCTCATTGCGATCGGCGGTCTATCGGGCAGCGGCAAGTCGAGCGTGGCGCAGGCGCTTGCGCCGCAACTTAGCGCGTTTCCAGGGGCGGTGCTCGTGCGGAGCGACGTCGAGCGCAAGCGCCTGTTCGGCGTCCCCGGCGAGGAGCGGCTTCCCCGCTCCGCCTATGCCGCGGAGGTTTCCGATATCGTTTACACCATCTGCCGCAAGCGCGCCCTGATGGCGCTTGAGGGCGGGCACTCGGTCATCGTCGATGCGGTGCACGCCAAGAGAGAAGAGCGTGACGCCATCGCCGAGATTGCCCCGCGTGCGGGTGCTGCATTCACTGGTCTTTGGCTCGACGCGCCCGCCGAGACCATGCGAGGCCGGATTGCGCGCCGCGCGGGTGATGTGTCCGATGCCACACCGGCGGTCCTCGATGAGCAGCTTCAGTTCGATCTCGGGCAGCAGAATTTCGCGGTTGTCGATGCCGGGAGGCCGCTCGATGAGGTGGTCGCTTCCAGCCTCGAGCTCATCAAGTCTGCGAAGACGTAGTCGGCACGCTATTCATCCTTTCCTAACCCTCTCGCCGGACAGTCGGCCAAGCGCCATCGGGCGCTCAGTTCCGGGCGGCTTCACCTCATGTGCGCCCGTTTGACGGGGTCGGTACCTTGGGTCGGGTGGGTCGAGTTGCGCGCGCGCTGGCGGCGGCGAGGCTGCCGCGGCGCGCCGGCACCGTGCCGCCGATCCGTCTCCTCTTCTCGCTCCTTCTGATCGGATCGATCGGCGCGAGCGTCGTGGCCTGCGGCTCCGGCAATGGCGAAAAACTTGGCGAGCGGGTCATTCCCTTGGGCCAACCAGTGCCGAAGGGCGGTGGTACGTACGTCACCGGCCCCGCCTACCGGGTGGATGGCGTCTGGTATCAGCCACAGGAAAATCCGGCCTATGACCGCGTTGGTACGGCGTCATGGTATGGCGAGCTGTTCCATGGCCGCCGCACCGCCAATGGCGAGATCTACGACATGGACCGGCTGTCGGCCGCCTCGCCCACCTTGCCCATGCCGGTCTATGCGCGGGTGACCAATCTTCAGAACCGCCGGTC
>DATDLA010000343.1:0-4066 GCA_036519535.1 Methyloceanibacter sp. | reverse complement strand
GCACAGATCGTAACCGGTGACGTTTTTCATGACGCGGCCGCCTGACTTGAAGGGCTCGCCCCAGCCATTGATGCAAGTGACCCCGAGCAGATGATCGCGCGCGGCGCCGACTTGGATGCGGCGGCTGCCTGAGAGGTTGGTGGCGAACACCCCGCCGATCGATGACTCTCCGGCGTGCGTCCCGAGCACCGGCCCGAGATCGATCGGTTCGAAGGCGAGCTGCTGGCCGTGCTCGGCGAGAATGTTGCGAATGTCGTCGAGCGGCGTGCCGGAGGCGGCCGACAACACGAGCTCGCTCGGCTCGTAAAGCGAGATGCCGACGAGATGCTCGGTGCTCACCACCGAGCCGGACTGCACCCAGCGCCCGACCTCGTATTTGGAGCCGCGCCCCCTCACTTCCAACGGAATTTTCGCGTGCGCCGCCTCGGCGACCAGGTCGGAGATCTCGCGCGAGGTGGCCGGCGCATGGAAGCCGAGGCGCAGGTTCCCGGTCACTGGCGCTCTCGCCCTTCCAGCGGAAAGACCTTGGCGGGGTTGAGCAGCCAGTCGGGATCGAACACGCCCTTCACCCGCATCTGCTGGGCGATGTCGGCGGCGGTGAACTGCACCCGCATCAGCTCGCGCTTCTCGATGCCGACGCCGTGCTCGCCGGTCAGGCAGCCGCCAAGCTTGACGCAAAGCTTGAGGATCTCCGCCCCGCACATCTCGGCGCGCTCAAGCTCAGCCCGGTCGTTGGCGTTGTAAAGGATCAAAGGATGCAGATTGCCGTCGCCGGCATGGAAAATATTGACCACGCGGAAGCGGTGGCGGCGGCAGATCTCGCCGACCTCGGTCAAGGCCTCGGGGAGCTTACCGAGCGGGATCACGCCGTCCATGCAAAAATAGTCTGACAACTGGCCGATGGCGCCGAAGGCAGCCTTCCGCCCCTTCCAGATCGAGACGCTCTCCTCTGGACTCTTGCTTGCCCGCACCACGCGTGGGGCGTAGCGCTCGGCGATCTCGGCGATGGTCCCGAGCAGGGCGTCGATCTCGTCGTTTGAGCCTTCCACCTCGACGATCAGCAGGGCCTCGACGTCGAGCGGGTAGCCTGCGCCGGCGAAATTCTCGCAGACCTGGATCGCAGGCTTGTCCATGAACTCGATGGCCACCGGCACGATGCCTTCGGCGATGATGCCGGCGACGCAAGCGCCGGCGGCTTCCGATGAGTCAAAGCCGAGCAGCATGGGCCTCGCGCCTTCAGGCGCTTTCAACAGGCGCACCGTCGCCTCGGTGACCACGCCGAACTGTCCTTCCGAGCCCGTGATCAGCCCAAGAAAGTCGTAGCCTGGAGCGTCGAGATAGTCGCCGCCGATGTCGATGACCTCGCCATTCATCAGCACCATGCGTACGCTGAGCAGGTTGTTGGTGGTGACGCCGTATTTCAGGCAATGGGCGCCGCCAGAGTTCATGGCGATGTTGCCGGCGAGCGTGCAGGCAAGCTGGCTCGACGGGTCAGGCGCATAGAAATAGCCATGCGCCGCGGCGGCATTGGTGATGGCGAGGTTGGTGATGCCGGCCTCGACACGCGCCGCGCGGTTCGCTTCGTCGATGGAGAGCACCCGCGTCATGCGGCTGATGCCGAGCACGATGGAGTCTTCGAGCGGCAGCGCGCCGCCTGAGAGCGAGGTGCCGGCGCCGCGCGGCACCACCTTGATCTTGTTGTCGTGGCAGTAGCGCAGGATCGCGCTTACCTCCTCGGTGCTGCCAGGCAGCACCACGGCGAGCGGCATGCAGCGATAGGCAGTGAGAGCGTCGGTCTCGAAGGTGCGACGGCCTTCGGAATCGGTGATCAGCACCGCGTCGGGCACGAGCTTCTTGAGCTGCCGGATGATCTCGTCGCGGCGGCGAAGGATCGTCTCATCGGGCTTCGGCAAAGTGAGTAGAGACATCGTGGCTCCAAGGGACGCGTGGCCCATCCAACCGCACTTGGATTTGGTCCCCCTTTAGCGCCACCGATGTTTCGCATGGGGACCGCGCCCCCGCAATATGCCCTGAACCCCCGGGAACTCCTCAAGTATTTGCCGGGTTATCATGCCGCATTTCGTGGCTTCGCGACAATTGGCGGCTTCTGTTACAGTTTTCCCGTCCATCGAGAGCGAGCAGACTCTCGGGTCAACGTCCAAACGGGGCGCCTAGACCCCTGCCAGGCTCAGTCTAAGGGAGGTACGAGAATGAGGAAGGTACTGCGTGTTGCCGCCGCTCTGGCGGCGCTTTTGATGTGCGGCGGGTCGGCGCTTGCGGCTGGAGACGCCGCCAAGGGCAAAGCCGACTTCACGACCGCGCTGTGCGCGACCTGTCACCAGATCGGTCCAGGCGCCAAGAACCTGGTCGGACCCGAGCTGAACGGAATCGTCGGGCGCAAGGCCGCCGCCGTCGCCGATTACCCCACCTACTCGGCCGGCATGAAGAAGCTCGGCGCAGATGGCTTTGTCTGGACGGAAGAGAATATCGACAAGTGGATCGCCAACCCCAAGGCGATGATCCCGGATTCGATAATGTCCTTGACGTTCCCGGGCGTGCCCGACGCCAATACGCGGGCCGACATCATCGCCTATTTGAAGACCAATTAGTAGCGACCTTCGCGCGTCGCGCCCGCGCGCAGCCGGTCGAGCGGCTGCGGGCGGACCCTTCGCCTCAAGGCGCCGACGAGGCAGATGACGGTTCGGCGCTTGGCTGCCCGGCGCGGAATTTCTCGAGGTCATCGAATACCTTCTTGAAGAAGGGGTCGCGGCTGCCTTCTTCCTGCGCCACCACGTTCCAGGCGCGGCGGAACGCGCTCATCATTTCGTCAGACCAGGTTTCGACGCGCACCCGATCCTTGGCGAGGTCGGCGAGCGCTTGGCCTTGCAGGAGGGGGCTTTCGGCAAGGGTCGCAAGCAGCATGGCCCGGCAGGCGGTGTCGAGCACCGCCTGCTGCTGATCGTCGAGCGCGTTCCACCGATCCTGATTGATGAGAAGCTCGAACACCGTCTCGGGCTGGTGCCACCCGGGCACATAGATGAGCTTCGCGTGATCCTGCAAGCGCTGGCGCTCATCGACGGCGGGCGTGAGAAACTCCGCGCCGTCGATCTCATGCTTGTCGAAGGCCTTGCCAAGCTTGCCGCCAGGCACGAGCACCGTGTTGGCGCCAAGCCGCGACATGACGCGGCCGCCGAGCCCGAAGCCGCGCATGCGGAAGCCTTTGAGGTCTTCGGGCTTGCGGATCTCCTTGGCGAACCAGCCTGACGCCTCGCTGCCGCCGAAGGCGCACGGAATGACATGCACGTTCAGCTCGGCCTCGTCATACATCTCCTGATAAAGCTTCAATCCGTTGCCGGCGAAGAACCAGTCGACATAGCCCTTGGCGTCGGGCCCGAAGGGGAAGCCGCCGAACAGCGCCGCCGCCGGCACCTTCGCGGCCCAGAAATTTGCCGTGGCGAAGCCGGCATCGACCTGCCCGCGCGAAACCTTGTCGAGGATCTCTTGCGGCTCCGTGCCGTCGCCCGGCTGCTTCAGGTCGAGCTCGATGGCGCCGCCGGAAAGTTGCTTGACGAGCTTAGCAAGCCGCGCCGCGGGCTCGCCGAGCCCGGGCAGATGAGTGCCGTAGACGACGGGCATGACGAGGCGCGTGGGCTCGGCTGGAATGCCGGGTCCGGCGCGCAAGACAATGAGCAACGCGGCCCCCAAGCCAAAGGCCGCCCTGGTCCTCGGCACTACCCCCCTCCTGGTTCTGGTCGTGGCCTAATACCCGGCTTCTTGCCGTTGGTGAATTCTACCCCGGCCTTCTCCTACACAGTCTGAATTTTCTGCATCGTCCGGGCGTGGGCTCCGACCTTCCGCGCTCGATTGGCGACGCCAAGCGGGCCATCAACGGCGGTCTCCAAACGGTGTGGGGAAAACCACAGCGTACTCAGCAGCGACGATCCATCGTGCGTAGACCTAAACCCTAACACGGAGAGAACCCATGAAACCGATCATGATCGCAATGCTGGGGCTGTTTACGGCCCTTGCGTTCATCGCCTTCGCCGGAGACAAGATTCCCCAGAGC
>DATDLA010000342.1:0-2036 GCA_036519535.1 Methyloceanibacter sp. | reverse complement strand
CGCGCGAGCGCACGTCGCTCGTCATTGCCCACCGGCTCTCCACCGTGGTGCATGCCGACAACATCATCGTGCTCGACCATGGCGAGATCGTCGAGCAGGGCACCCATCTTGAGCTGCTCGCGCGCGGCTGCCTTTATGCCAGCCTATGGGCGCGCCAGCGCGAAGCTGACCAAGCCCGCGAGCGGCTGGCGCAAGTGCTCGATCACGAGCCGGAGCCGGAATCGAGAGCTGCTGAGCGGCTCGAGGACGAGGCCCTTGCCGGCAATTAGGACTGCGACCCGACCATGAGCGAACGCCACACCATCCTCGACAGCATCACAAGCGCCTTCGTGCCGATTCACCTGGAAGGCCGCAAGTTCATTGCCGGTTTTGCCGTGGCGGCGCTGATCCTGTTCCTGATCGCGCCGCCGCTCGGCTGGCTCGGCGTGATCGCCACCGTGCTGTGCGCCTATTTCTTCCGCGATCCGGAACGGGTGACGCCTCAGCGCCCCGGCCTCGTGGTGAGCTCTGCCGACGGCAAGATCGTCAACATCGGCACGGTCGTTCCGCCGAAGGAGCTTGCGCTCGGCGAGGCGCTGCTCACCCGCGTCTCGGTGTTCCTCTCGGTTCTCGACGTGCATGTGGTGCGGGCGCCGGTGGCGGGACGCGTGGTGCACAGCGTCTACGTGCCGGGGAAGTTCCTGAATGCCGAGCTCGACAAGGCGAGCGAGGAGAATGAGCGCCGCGCGATGGTCATCGAGACTCCAGTAGGAGAGAAGATCGGCGTGGTGCTGATCGCAGGTCTGATCGCGCGGCGGATCGTGACTTTTGTGAGCGAGGGGGCTAGCGTAGCGGCAGGCGAGCGTATCGGCCTGATCCGTTTCGGCAGCCGGGTTGATGTTTATCTGCCGGCCGGCGGCGACGTTCTGGTTGCGGCCGGTCAGACGGCGATCGGCGGCGAGACGGCCTTGGCCGAGCTTCCGGGCGCCCATGTTCGCGCCGGCGGGCCTTAGGATGGCGGAGAGGTTTTCGTTCCATGTTTCCTCCCTTCGATCCTGAAAGAGACGACCGCAAGCCGCGGGCGCGGGTGTTCTCGCGCGGCCAGGTGCCGACGCGGGTGCTGATTCCCAACATCTTCACTTTGCTCGGGCTGTGCGCCGGGTTGACCGCGATCCGCATGGCCATCGAGCATCGCTGGGACTTGGCCGTCGCCGCGCTCGTCTTCGCGGCGTTTCTCGACGGCATCGACGGGCGCGTCGCGCGGCTGCTCAAGGCCCAGTCGCGCTTCGGCGCCGAGCTCGATTCGCTCGCCGATTTCGTCAATTTCGGCGTGGCGCCGGCCATCATCATGTTCAACTGGGCGCTCGACGATCTGAAGAGCATGGGGTGGATCGCCGTGCTGATCTATGCGGTGTGTGCCGCGCTGAGGCTTGCGCGCTTCAATGTGGCGCTCGACCGGACAGATCTACCGGCTTGGAAGAGCAGCTATTTCGTGGGCGTGCCGGCGCCTGCCGGCGCCATAGTGCTGCTGTTGCCGATCTACGCGCAGGATCTCGGCCTGCATTTGCCGGCCCTCACGCCGCTCGTGCTGCTCTATACGGTCGCCATCGCGCTTCTGATGGTGAGCCGCGTGCCGACTTTCTCAGGCAAGCTGATCGGCCAGAAGATTGCACGCGAGCACGTGCTGCCGGTGTTCGTGCTCGTGGCGCTGTTCATAGCCTGCCTGCTGACCTATCCCTCGCTGACGCTCGCTGTGGGCTCGATCATCTATCTCGCGCTCATCCCGGTCAGCGCCTATCGTTATTTCCAGGTCGAGCGGCAGATGGAGCTCCTTGCCAAGGGTCAAAACGGCAAGGGCGCTTCGGAGCCGACGGCGATCGACCCGCCGTCCTTCCCCAGCTAGATGTGCGCGTCGCTTTCGCCCGGGGCGAGCACGCCGGTGATGTCGTAGATCAACCCGCCGGGGGCGAGCAGGGCGCCTAGACGATCGCGCCCGAGCGCCATGATCTCGCGATGCTTCACGGCGAGCACCACCGCCTGGAAGCGATCGTCGGGCA
>DATDLA010000341.1:0-4179 GCA_036519535.1 Methyloceanibacter sp. | reverse complement strand
GCTTCGCCTGCGCTATCCGGCAAGCCAGCGCCTGCCCAACCACTACGCCTTCCTGATGCTCGGCTACGACATCCTCCAGCTCGGCGCGCTCCTCTATTTGACCGGGGGGCTGGAGAACCCCTTCGCCTTTCTGCTCATCGCCCCCGTCACGGTGTCGGCCTCCACCCTGCCGCCGAGAGTGACGGTGGCGCTTGGCGGCCTTGCCATTCTGGTGGCGACGCTGCTCACCGAGTTCCATCTGCCGCTGCCATGGTTCCACCATTCGCGCTTCCTGCTGCCGCTGGCTTACGTCATGGGCGTGTGGGCAGCGGTGGTGTTGGGTATTCTGTTCATCGGCCTCTATTCCTGGCGCACGGCCGAGGAGGCGCGGCGCATGGCCGAGGCGCTCGCAGCGGCTGAGCTCGTGCTGGCGCGCGAGCAGAAGCTCTCGGCGCTCGACGGCCTCGCCGCCGCAGCGGCGCATGGCCTCGGCACGCCGTTGGCGACCATCGCCGTGGTGGCCAAGGAGCTGTTGCGCGACGCCAAGCACAACGACCCGCATTACGAGGATCTCGTGCTGTTGCGCGCGCAGGCCGAGCGCTGCCGCACCATCCTTGGCGAGCTTGCCGGCATGGGCGAACAGCAGGACATCATCGTCTCGCGGCTCCCCGTCAGCCATCTCATCGAGGAATCGGTGTCGCCGCACCGGCTGGTCGCCGTGCCGATCGAGGTCGAGACCGGGCCCGCGCCCGGCGTGAAGCCCGGCGAACGGAGCGCCCCAGAGCCGGTGATGCAGCGCAATCCGGGCGTGATCTACGGGCTCGGCAACCTCGTGGAGAACGCAATCGACTTCGCCGCGAGCAAGGTCGAGGTCAAGGCGGGCTGGTCAGAGGATGAAGTGCGGATCGAGATCGCCGATGACGGCGCAGGCTTCCCGCCGCATGTGCTCGAGCAGCTCGGCGAGCCCTTCGTCACCACCCGGCCTGGCCATGGCGACGGCGGCGAGACCGACGACCATGTCGGCATGGGCCTCGGCTTCTTCATCGCCAAGACGCTGCTCGAGCGCTCCGGCGCCCGGCTTGAGCTTGCCAATCGCGCCTATCCCCCGGGGGGAGCCGTGGTCACCGTGATCTGGCCGCGGTCGCGGTTCGAGCAGGTCTTGGAGCGGCTCGAATGGCTCCCCGAACCCGTGGCTTGAGACGCTTCTGCACCCCCTGTGACGCCTTGGCCGCTTGCGAAAAGGCGAGCGAAGACATAGGTCTACTGTGCCCTTTGCGGTGGCCGGTCGACCCTTATCAAGACTTTGCTTGTGGCAAGGGCGCCTTGGACGCTATGGCTCCAAGGGTATAGGAGGCTCCAGAATGGAAGCTGCTCAGCAGACCTGGCCCATCCCCCAGGACAATACGCTCCTCATCGTCGATGACGACCGCGCCTTCCTCGCGCGGCTCGCGCGCGCCATGGAGACCCGCGGTTTTGAGGTCGAGACCGCGCCAAGCGTCGAGGACGGGCTCATTTCACTTCGCCGCAGGCCGCCGGCCTTCGCCGTGGTGGATATGCGCCTCGATGACGGCAGCGGCATCGACGTGATCGCGGCGCTGAAGGATGTACGCCCGGAGGCGCGCGCCGTGGTGCTGACCGGCTACGGCAATATCGCCACCGCCGTCACCGCGGTGAAGCTCGGCGCCGTCGACTATCTCGCCAAACCAGCCGACGCCGACGACGTCTATCAGGCGCTGATCGCGCCGGGAGATGCCAAGGCGCCGCCGCCGGAGAATCCGATGTCTGCCGACCGGGTGCGCTGGGAGCACATCCAGCGCGTCTACGAGCTGTGCAACCGCAATGTCTCTGAGACGGCGCGGCGGCTCAACATGCATCGGCGCACGCTGCAGCGCATCCTCGCCAAGCGCGCCCCGAAGTAGGCACGTCCTCCTTGCCCTCATGCTGAGGAGCGCATCACGATGCGCGTCTCGAAGCATGAGGCTCACCCTTCGAGACGGTCGCTATCGCGACCTCCTCAGGGTGAGGATACCCGCATCGCTAAATCTCGAAGCCGCAGCCTGGGTCGAGATGCAGCTGCAGCCTGAGCGCCGCGGCGCGGGCAAAGCACAGCATCATGGCTTTGCGCCTTGCCGCGCCTAACCGCACCTCAAGCGGCTCGCGCACGAGGTGGGCGCCGTAGCGGTCGGCGAGCATCAGCCCAGCATCATCGGGGATCACGTGACAGGGGAAGTCCGGCGACACCGCGAAATAGAGCCGGTCGCAATGCGGCCGGTACTCGGTCCATTTGCCGTCGGTCTGAAAGTCGAGCAGGCAGGATTTGATCTCGACGATCCAGATGTCCCCTCCAGGAGACAGACCCACCACATCGGCGCGCCGGCCGTTCGAGAGCGAAAGCTCGGTCACCACCGAATGGCCGAGCGCGCGGAGCGCCCTGCAGACCCCGCGCTGGATCTCGGCGGCAATCGCCGACTGGCGTCCATCGAACGCCACGACGGGGTCGGCGTCCTCGAGCAATTTGCGGTTTGAGGAAGAATTGACCATGAGTCGGCGCCTTCACAGGTTTGTGCATGCTCCCCCATTCCGCCTTGTGGAACAAGCTGCTAAATCTGGCGTTAGTGCTGGGCTGAGAGGACTGCTCCGCCTGTCCTGACTGGGCGAATAAGGTTCTGTTCCCAAGGAGAGGATTATGAGCGCGCGTGATGCCGTCCTCCACGACATTCATCAGACCGATTCCGACCAGCTTTTCCAGCGCCTGATCGCCACACGCCGTCTCTCCTCGGAGCTCGCGCTGCCCTTGAGCGATGAGGACCAGGTCGTCCAGGCCAATGACGACGCAAGTCCCACCAAATGGCACCTCGCCCACACCACCTGGTTCTTCGAAGCTTTCGTGCTCAAGGCCTTTCTCGAGGGCTACCGCATTTTCGACGAGCGCTTCGAATATTGCTTCAACTCCTATTACGAGAGCGTCGGGGCGCGACAGCCGCGCGGCAAGCGCGGTCTCCTGACGCGCCCCTCGGCCGATGAGGTGCGTGCCTATCGCGAGCATGTCGATGCCGCGCTCGAGCGTCTCTGCGCCACCGGCCTGCACAAGCGGGCGGCGGAGCTGATCGAGCTCGGCATCAATCACGAGCAGCAGCATCAGGAGCTTCTGCTCACCGACATCTTGAGCCTGTTCGCCGGCGAGCCGCTGAAGCCCGCTTACGCCCGTGCCGCTCCCGGCGTCGCGGTGACTGAGCCCGCGCCGCTCGACTGGGTCTCCTTCGACGGCGGCATCTTCGCCGTTGGCCATTGCGGCGACGGCTTCGCCTACGACAATGAGGGGCCGCTTCATGATGAGCTCGTTCGTCCCTTCAGGCTCGCCAACCGCTGCGTCACCAACTCAGAGTGGGTCGCCTTCATCGAGGACGACGGCTACCGCACGCCGACGCTGTGGCTCGCCGACGGCTGGGCCACGGTCAAGGCGCAAGACTGGCGCGCCCCGCTTTATTGGGAAGAGGCAGACGGCGGCTTCATGCAGATGGGCCTTCACGGCTTCAGGCCGCTCGATTCCGCCGCGCCCGTCAGCCATGTCAGCTATTACGAGGCCGACGCCTTTGCCCGCTGGGCAGGCTACCGGCTGCCGACAGAGTTCGAATGGGAGGTGGCGGCAGGCACCGTGCCGCTCAAGGGACGCACGCTTGGCGCCGGCCATCTGCGCCCGATGCGGGCCGAGGTCGGCAGCGGCCTCAAGCAGATCTATGGCGATGTGTGGGAATGGATGGGAAGCGCTTATCTCCCCTATCCCGGCTTCAAGGCGGCGCCGGGCGCGGTCGGCGAGTACAACGGCAAATTCATGTGCAATCAGTTCGTGCTCCGCGGCGGATCCTGCGCCACGCCCGAAGGACATATCCGCAAGACCTATCGCGATTTCTTCTATCCGCATCAGCGCTGGCAGTTCATGGGACTGCGCTTGGCCGGCGACGCCTGATGGAAAGAGACATCCCCCACGCCATCGTCGAAGACCTCGACCGGTCTTCGAGCCTCCCTGCCCCGAGGCATGACCCCGCGCGCCACGACTTCGCGCAAGCGGTACTCGCCGGCTTCGCAACGAAGCCGCCCAGCCTCCCCTGCCGCTTCTTCTACGACGCCCCCGGCTCGGCGCTGTTCGAGGGGATCACCCAGCTCGAGGAATATTACCCGACGCGGGTCGAGACGGCGCTG
>DATDLA010000340.1:0-2393 GCA_036519535.1 Methyloceanibacter sp. | reverse complement strand
GGCCTTCGATGGCCATGTCGCCTTCACCGTGTCGAACATCTTCGGGGCGCTCTTCCACAATCTGACGCTCGGCGCCTTTGCCAGCGCCCCGCCCAATGCCGGCGCGACGCGGCGCTGGTGGAAGCAACTTGCCCGCGCCTCGCGCTCCTTTGCGCTCGTCGCCGACGCGACCGTGGCGCTGCTCGGCGGCGGGCTGAAGGTGAGGCAGAAGATCACCGGGCGCATGGCCGATGCGCTTGCCGAGCTTTACCTGCTGTCCTGCATCTTGAAGCGCTATGAGGACGACGGCTGCCCGCGCGCCGACCTGAAGCTCGTCGACTACTGCGCCGAGAATTGCCTCTACCGCTTCGACAAGGCGCTCGCCGGCACGCTCAACAATTTTCCGCTTCCCTGGGTTGGCTTGCTGATGCGGCCGCTCGTCTTTCCCTTCGGCTTTGCGCGTAACCCTGCGTCGGACAGGGACGGCAAGGCGATCGCGCGGCAGGCGCTTCAGCCCGGCGAGTTCCGCGACCGTCTGACCCGCGACGTTTTCAACACCGACGATCCGAGCGACCGGGTCGGCCTGCTGCAGCATACGCTGCTCAAGGTCATTGCCGCCGAGGAGGCCGACAAGAAGCTCGAGCGCGCCATTCGCAAGGGCGATGTGCACCGCTTCTACAACAACGACTGGATCGCCGAAGCCGAGAAGAAGGGCGTGATCAGCGAAGACGAAGCGCGCATGCTTGCAGAGGTTCGCGATCTCACGGCCCGCGTGATCGCCGTCGATCATTTCGACGCTGCCGAACTCTCGCGCCGGCAGCCGACTCAGCACGCCATGCCGAGTGCTTTTGCACCTCCAAAAGACTCTATCGCCGCCGAATAGGATGACCATGCCGACGCCGCTTCCCACACTGCACGACTGGCGCCTCTCCGTCGATTACGAGGGCATCGCCTGGGCGCTCATGGACCGTGAAGGCGAGCGCGTAAACTCGATGGGGCGCCGCCTCACCGAGGAGCTCGGCGAGATCGTCAAATGGGCTGAGACCGCCGCCATCCATGGCGAGATCAAGGGCCTGGTGCTGATGAGCGGCAAGCCAACGGGTTTCCTGGTCGGCGCCGATATCCGTGAATTCTCTCGCTTCGTCACCGAGCCGCAAGTGAAAGAAGTGGTGAAGGAGACGCTTGGGCTCTTCGACCGCATCGAGAAGCTGCCGGTGCCGGTGGTTGCGGCCATCCACGGCTTCTGCCTCGGCGGCGGGCTCGAGCTCGTGCTTGCCTGCCATTACCGCATCGCCGACCGCGAGGAGGGCACGCGCCTCGGCTTCCCAGAGGTGAAGCTCGGCATCTTCCCCGGCCTCAACGGCACGGTGCGGTCGATCAAGCTTGCCGGCCCCATGGACGCCATGACCGCCATGCTCACGGGCCGCATGCTGCGTCCGACAGCGGCGAAGGCCATCGGCCTGATCGATCAGCTGGTGCCCACCCACCACAATCTCCGCTGGGCGGCGCGGAAAGCGGTATTGCAGAAGCGCCGCGCGAAGGGCGCACCCTGGTGGAAACAAATGATGCTGAAGCAGCCGGTGCGCTCGCTGCTCGCCAAGCAAATGCGCGCCAAGACCGCGGAAAAAGTGCGCGAGGACCATTACCCCGCGCCCTATCGGCTGATCGACCTCTTCGAGCAGTACGGCGACGATCCTGCCCGCATGCGCGTGGCGGAAACCGAGATTTTCGCGCCGCTGATGGCGAGCGACACCTCGCGCAATCTCCGCCGCGTGTTCATGCTCTCCGAGATGCTGAAGGACGAGGCGCCGAAGAACGGCTTCAAGCCGAAATTCGTGCATGTCGTCGGCGCCGGTACCATGGGCGGCGACATCGCCGCCTGGTGCGTGGTGTGCGGCATGCAGGCGAGCCTGCAGGACCTCGACGAGGGGCAGCTCAAGAAGGCGCTTGCCCGCGCCAAGGGGCTGTTCAAGAAGCAGCTCCGCGGCAAGGCGGCGATCGACGCCGCGGTGGCGCGGCTCATCGCCGACCCCAAAGGCAAATACGTCAAGCACGCCGATGTGGTGATCGAGGCGATCGTGGAGAAGCTCGAGGTCAAGCAGAAGCTGTTCCAGGACCTTGAGGTCGAGATGAAGCCGGGCGCCGTGCTCGCCACCAATACATCATCGCTCAGCCTCGAGGACATCGCCAGGCCGCTCAAGGATCCCGGCCGGCTCGTCGGGATCCATTTCTTCAATCCCGTGGCGCAGCTTCCGCTGGTCGAGGTGGTGCGCGGGGAGAGGACGCGTGAGGAGGAGGTGCGCAAGGCGACCGCCTTCGTCACCGCCATCAAGAAGCTGCCCCTGATCGTGAAGAGCTGCCCCGGCTTCCTCGTCAATCGCGTGCTGACCCCGTACATGATGGAGGCGGTGCGC
>DATDLA010000339.1:0-4543 GCA_036519535.1 Methyloceanibacter sp. | reverse complement strand
CCGCAACTTCTGGCGCTTCCGCACCCCTGACGGCGTCGTCGACTACTATGACGAGCAGGGCAACAGCGCGAAGAAGTTCCTCATGCGCAATCCGGTCAAGGGCGGCCGCTACACCTCCGGCTTCGGCCCGCGCGTGCATCCCCTGCTCGGCATCACCCGCATGCATACCGGCGTCGACTGGGCGGCGCCCGCCGGCACCCCGATCCTCGCCGGCGCCGACGGCACTATCGAGCGCGTCGGGCGCCAGGGCGGCTACGGCAATTACGTCCGCATCCGACACACCAACGGCTTCGCCACCGCGTACGGCCACATGTCGCGCTACGCCGACGGGCTCGAGCCGGGCATGAGCGTGAAGCAGGGCCAGGTGATCGGCTATGTCGGCTCGACCGGCTTCTCCACCGGCCCGCACTGCCACTACGAGATCCTGGTCAACAACAAGTTCGTCAACCCGATGACCATCCAGGTGCCGCGCGGCCTGCAGCTCACCGGCCGCCAGCTCGCCTCGTTCCAGAAAGAGCGGAACCGCATCGACGAGCTGCGCGCGCTCGACCCAGTCACCGCCCGCGTCGCGCAAGCGACCACCACCACGCAGTAATTTCGCGCTACCGCGCTGCGCGCTGCTTGAGCGCGTGAGACTTCGTCTCCTCTATTTCTCTCTCCTTCCTCTCTTCTCTCCTCTTCCTTCCTTCTTTTTTGTCATGCTCGGACTTGATCCGGGCATCCATGCCGTTAGGTCGAAGCGAGTTGAAACGGCAGTGGCATGGATTGCCGGGTCAAGCCCTGCCGAGCGCCTCACCGGGCTCCATACCTCCCCCTTGACTGGGCTGTGCCAAATCTCGTGGCTGCCTTCCCCTGCCGGATGAGCGTGCAACCTGCAGCGCGCAACAATTCGCGCAAGCGCCGGTCGAACTGCGGCGCCATTCAGGCCGCGGCCTGCTCGGCTTCGCGTAGCGCCGTGATCTGGAGGAATAGTGAAGCCGGATCGACGCCTGGATGGTTGTCCGGCAAGAGGTCGAGCGCCATGGACGAGATTTTCGCCAGCAACTCGTCGAGCGTGGCCGCGTCAGCAGCGGCCGGGATGTCGTCGCAGTGCCCGCTCCAGACGGCGGCCTCCTCGTCCCAGACGGCGGAGATGGTAAAGATCGTCGGTTTGGACATGGGCGTCGCGCCTCTCTTTCCTGGGCCGAAGCTTCTCTTACCACGATGCTCCTACCTCTCCCACAAGGGGGGAGAAGGGAACGGCACCCCACCCTGTCCTCCCCCTTACAGGGGAGGAGTACTAAGCCGCCTGCTTCACCGCCTGGCCGTTGATGACGAGGCCGTTGCTGTCGGCGGTGATCTTCACCGTCTCGCCCTCGTGGATCTTGCCTTGCAGGATCAGCTCGGCGAGCGGGTCTTGCACATATTTCTGGATGACGCGCTTGAGCGGCCGCGCGCCATAGGCCGGGTCGTAGCCCTTCGCGCCCAGCCATTCCTTTGCGTGATCGTCGAGCTCGACGGTGAGCTTGCGGTCGGCGAGCAGCTTGGCGAGCCTCTTCATCTGGATGTCCACGATCCGCGCCATCTGATCGCGCTTCAGCCGGTGGAACAGGATGATCTCATCCACGCGGTTCAGGAACTCAGGCCGGAAATGGGCGCGCACCACCGCCATCACCTGCTCACGCACGGCGTCGGAATCCTCGCCCTCCGGCTGGTTCACCAGATATTCGGAGCCGAGATTCGAAGTCATGATGATGAGCGTGTTGCGGAAGTCGACGGTGCGGCCCTGGCCGTCGGTGAGCCTGCCGTCGTCGAGCACCTGGAGCAGCACGTTGAACACGTCGGGATGCGCCTTCTCGATCTCGTCGAACAGGATCACCTGATAGGGGCGCCGGCGCACGGCCTCGGTGAGCGCGCCGCCCTCTTCATAGCCGACATAGCCGGGGGGCGCGCCGATCAGCCTGGCGACCGAGTGCTTCTCCATATATTCCGACATGTCGATGCGGATCATGGCGTGCTCGTCGTCGAACAGGAATTCGGCGAGCGCGCGGGCGAGCTCCGTCTTGCCGACGCCGGTGGGGCCAAGGAACATGAAGGAGCCGATCGGCCGGTTGGGGTCCTGCAGGCCGGCGCGGGAGCGGCGCACGGCGGTCGAGACGGCGGTCACGGCCTCTGACTGGCCGACCACGCGCTTGATGATCTCCTCCTCCATGCGAAGAAGCTTGTCGCGCTCGCCTTCTAGCATCTTGTCGACCGGGATGCCGGTCCAGCGCGAGACGACCTGGGCGATGAGGTCGGCGGTGACCGCTTCCTGCGCCATGGCGCCGCCCTTCTCCTCGGTCTCCTCCAGCTTCTTGAGCTTGGCCTCGAGGTCGGGGATCACGCCGTAGGCGAGCTCGCCGGCGCGGGCCAAGTCGCCTTTCCTCTGCGCCTGCTCGAGCTCGACTCTGGATGCATCGAGCTGCTCTTTGAGCTTCTGCGCTCCTGCGAGCTTCTCCTTCTCCTCCTGCCAGCGGCGGGTGAGCAGGTTCGCCTCCTCCTCGAGGTTGGCGAGCTCCTTCTCCAGCTTGGCGAGCCGGTCCTTTGAGGCAGAGTCCGATTCCTTCTTCAGCGCCTCGCGCTCGATCTTGAGCTGGATGATGCGCCGGTCGAGCTCGTCGAGCGCTTCGGGCTTGGAGTCGATCTGCATGCGCAAGCGCGAGGCGGCTTCATCCACGAGGTCGATAGCCTTGTCGGGGAGGAAGCGGTCGGTGATGTAGCGGTTGGAGAGCACGGCGGCCGAGACGAGCGCCGCGTCGGCGATGCGCACGCCGTGATGCAGCTCGTACTTTTCTTTGAGGCCACGCAGGATGGAGATGGTGTCCTCAACCGTGGGCTCCGACACGAAGATCGGCTGAAAGCGGCGGGCGAGTGCCGCGTCCTTCTCGACGTGCTTGCGATATTCGTCGAGCGTGGTGGCGCCGACGCAATGGAGCTCGCCTCTGGCGAGCGCGGGCTTCAACAGGTTCGAGGCGTCCATGGCGCCGTCGGCCTTGCCGGCGCCGACCAGCGTATGCATCTCGTCGATGAACAGGATGATCTGGCCGTGCGAGGATTGGATCTCGGAGAGCACGGCCTTCAGCCGCTCCTCGAACTCGCCGCGATATTTGGCGCCCGCGATCAGCGCGCCGAGGTCGAGCGACAGCACCTTCTTGTCCTTCAGGCTCTCCGGCACGTCGCCATTGACGATGCGGTGCGCCAGCCCCTCGACGATTGCCGTCTTGCCGACGCCAGGCTCGCCGATCAGCACGGGATTGTTCTTGGTGCGGCGGGAGAGCACCTGAATGGTGCGCCTGATCTCCTCGTCACGGCCGATGACGGGATCGAGCTCGCCCTTGGCTGCGGCCTCGGTGAAGTCGCGGGTGTAGCGTTTCAGCGCATCGTAGGCCTGCTCGGCGCCAGCCGAATCCGCGGTGCGGCCCTTGCGCAGCTCGTTGATGGCGGCATTGAGCGATTGTGGCGTAACGCCGGCATCGGCGAGGATGCGCGAGGCTTCCGCCTCCTTGGCCATGGACAGCGCCTGCAGCACCCGCTCGACGGTGACGAAGCTGTCGCCGGCTTTGGTCGCGATCTGCTCGGCCTGGTCGAGCACGCGGCCCAAGGCCGGGGCCATATGCACTTGGGCGCCGCCGCCTGAGACTTTGGGCAGCTTGGCAAGCGCGGCCTCGGTGCGCTCAAGCGCCTCCTTGGGCCTGCCGCCGGCCTTGGTGATCAGCCCTGACGCCAGGCCCTCCGGGTCGTCGAGCAGCACTTTCAAGAGGTGCTCAGGCGTGATTTGCGGGTTGCCTTCGCGGATGGCGAGGGTTTGCGCCGACTGCACGAAGCCCTTCAGCCGGTCTGAGAATTTCTCGAAGTCCATGGGACGCTTTCCTGTTGCGCACGCTTGACCGGCCAACCGGGGGGAGGACGGGCAAACCCGGCCGGCGCGAGGCAGCCAATATAAGCCGACCCCTTAACGGAGATATAGCGCTGGGCTTAGCCAACGAGAATGGCGGGCGTCAACCCGTGCCTTGAGGCGCGAGATGGGCCGATGCCGTCAGAAGCTCGGAACTACCCGACCGGGTCGGTGGCGCTTTCGTCGGATTGGGCGGCGTCGTCGGCCGGATCGGCACCGTTGGTGTCCCGTCCCTGCCCTTCGCTGCCATTCGGGCCGCGGCGCTGATAGTGATCGCGACCGCCGCCGTGGTGCTCCCGGTTGCCAGTGTGACGCTCGCGGTCTTGCCCGCCGCCGCCCTGGCGCTCCCGGTCTTGCCCGCCGGCGTCGCGCGTCTCACGAACGTCGCCGCCGCCGCCATCGGTACTATCGTAGTCCGATCCGCCATCATCCTCGGAGCCGTCGGCGTTCCAGCGCGGCCGGAATCCGCCATTTCCCCCTTCGCCTGGCTGGCCGCCATGCTGCGGGCCGAACTGCGACTGCGCCGCCATGATGATGCGGTTGTAGTGTTCGGCATGCTGGAAATAGCTCTCCGCCGCGATCATGTCGCCGGACGCGAGAGCATCGCGGGCGAGCGACATGTATTTCTCG
>DATDLA010000338.1:0-3057 GCA_036519535.1 Methyloceanibacter sp. | reverse complement strand
ACCTCGCGGGCGCCATAGCCGCCGCCCTTCACCGCGGCGCAGACCTGGGCGCGCGCTTTCAGCTTCTCATCCGGCGCCACGGCATCCTCCAAATCGAGGATCAGGGCATCGGCGGGGAGCGTTTTGGCCTTCTCCAACGCGCGTTCGTTGGAGCCAGGCATATACAGCACGCTCCGGCGCGGGCGGCCTTGCATGGCGATCGATCCCCTCTTTGTGCGGTGCAGCGTAAACCGGCGCTTGGGGCCGGACAACCCTTTCCGCTTCGAGGCTTAGCGCAGCCCGAGCCTGGCGAGGAGGGAATTTGCGTCGAAGGCCCCGAGAGCCGCCGCGGTCCCGGCGTAAACGGCAAGGCCGCTGCCGACGAGAAGGATGAGCGCTGCGACTTGCGCCACCGCGCCGTTCTTGGGCTCGAACCAGGGGCCCAAACCGTAGACGAGCGCCCACACCACGGCGCCCATGATCAGGCTCGCGGCGAGGATCGCGGGCAAGCGGCGCCTGAAGGTCCGGTCGAGGGCAAACTCACCCCGCTCCTTCAGCGTAGCGGCGAGCAGCGCCGCCTGAAGCCAGCCGGCGATGGTGGTGGCGATGGCGATGCCGACGGCGCCGAGGACCACGAACAGAAGCAACGCGAGCATGACATTGGCGGCCATGCCGATGCCGGCAAAGATCATCGGCGTCTTGGTATCCTCGCCGGCGAAGAAGCCCGGGTGGAACACTTTGATCAGCACGAAGGCGGGGAGGCCGGGGGCGAGCGCGGCAAGCATGGCAGCGGTCGAATGCGCATCGATGGCGGTGAAGGCGCCGCGCTCGAACAGCACGCGCACGATGGGGTTCGCCGCCACGAACAGCGCGACCGCGGCCGGCAGCGTCAAGAGCAGCGCGGTTTCCAGCGAGCGGTTCTTGCTGTCCATCGCCGCTTGGTGGTCGCCGGAACGCAAGCGGCGGCTCAGCTCAGGGAGCAGCACGACGGCGACGGCAACGCCAATGACGCCAAGAGGAAGCTGGAACAGGCGGTCGGCGTAATAGAGCCAGGACACCACCCGGTCTTGCAGCGAGGCGATGATGGTGTTGAGCACGACGGTGATCTGGTTCATGCCGCCGGCAATGAAGCCGGGGGCGGCAAGCGCAAGTAGCCTCCGCATGTCCGGATCGAAGCGCGGCGGCCGGAAGGAGAGGCGCATGCGCGACTTGGCGGCTGCCACCGCGACGACGATCACCTGCAGCACGCCTGAGGCGGCGATGCCCCAGGCGAGCGCCACCGCGGCGCTCTTCTGGTCAACGTCACCGAAGGCAATCAGCGTGAGCAGCACGATGATGAGTACGACATTGAGCAGGCTCGGGGCGAAGGCCGCCACCGCAAAGCGCCCAAGCGCGTTCAGAACGCCCGAATAGAGCGCCACCAGCGACATGCAGAGCAGAAAAGGCAGCGCGATGCGGGCAAGCAGGACGGCGAGGTCGAATTTGGCCGGATCGTTGGCAAAGCCAGGGGCGAGCAGCAGCATGAGCCAAGGCATGACGAACTCGCCGAGGAGCGTGAACACGACGAGGGCAAGCGTCAGTCCGGCAAGGGCCTGCTCGGCGAAGGCGCGGGCCCCCTCCTCTCCACCCTCGCCATGAAAGCGCTTGGCGAACAGCGGAATGAAGGCGGCGTCGAAGGCGCCTTCGGCGAACAGGCGGCGGAACAGATTGGGGACGCGGAAGGCGACGAAGAAGGCGTCGGCGATCGGCCCGGCGCCCAGCACCGCGGCGATCAGCACGTCGCGGATGAAACCGAGCCCGCGGCTCCAGATGGTCATCGCCCCGACAGTCGCGAATGCGCGGTAAAGTGCCATGCGGCTCAAGCCCTCACCCCCGCTCTGTCATTACCCGCGAAAGCGGGTAATCCAGTAATCCCCGGAATCGCAGGTGAGTACTGGATCGCCCGGTCAAGCCGGGCGACGACAAGCGTGGAGGACTGAAGGAAAAACTCACGCCGGGACGAGCGCCGCGGAGCGCGCCGTCAGGGCCTTGGTCAGACGGTCGCGGACGATGCTCTCGCGGCTCGAGCTCGTGATTTTCTTGCCGGTCAAATCGGTGACGTAGAACACGTCGACGGCCTTCTCGCCGAAAGTGGCAATATGGGCCGAGACGATGTCGAGATTCATGTCGGAGATCTCGCGCGTCACGTCATAGAGAAGACCGGGGCGGTCCAGCCCGTTGATCTCGATCACGGTGAGCGCGTCGGACAGAGTGTTGTCGATCACCACCTGCGGCTCGACGGTGAAGGCCGAGAGCCGCGCTTTCGGCTTCCTCTTGGTGGCGACCACGTCGGCCAAGCGCACCTCGCCCTTCAACAGATTCTCGATGGTGGCGGCGATCTTCTTGGCGCGGCGCTCTTCGTCCTCGCCATGGTCGAACTCGCGCTCGAGCTGAATGGTGTCGAGCGCCATGCCGTCGCGCGTGGTCGAGATCTGCGCATCGACGATGTTGGCGCCGGCCCCGGCGCACGCGCCTGCCACCATGGCCAGAAGGCGGGGATGGTTCGGCGCGAGCAGGGTGATCTCGGTGACGCCGCGAAAGGCGTGGGTGGCGATGTGGGTCACCAGTGACTTCCGTTGCGCCTCGGCATCGCGGATGAGTCTCGCGTGCTCGGCGATGACGTCGAGATCGGTGCGGAGCCAATAGGCCGGATAGTGACGGTCGATGAAGCGCTCAAGTTGCGCCTTCGGCCAGTCGGCGAGCCGCTCCCGCAAGGCATCCTGGGCGCGCGACACGCGCTCGCTGCGCGTAAGCGTGGTATGGCCGCCGCCGAGCAAGGGCTCGGTCTCGAAATAGAGGTTGCGCAAGAGCTGCCCCTTCCAACCGGTCCACACCCCCGGCCCCACGGCGCGGAGATCGGCGACGGTGAGCACGAGCAGGAGCTTCAGCCGTTCGCGACTTTGCACGAGATCGGCGAAGTCGCGGATGGTCTTCGGGTCGTTCAGGTCGCGGCTCTGGGCGAAGGTGCTCATCACGAGATGGTGCTCGACGAGCCACGTGGCGGTCTCGGCTTCCGACGGGGTTAAACCGAACCGAGGC
>DATDLA010000337.1:0-4158 GCA_036519535.1 Methyloceanibacter sp. | reverse complement strand
GATGCGAATGAAACTGCTGCTCAAGATCGGCGCGGGCGTCGTGGCGCTTCTGGTGCTCGCGCTTGTCGCCTTCAACCTGCTGATCTCGGCCGACGCGGTGCGCGATCGCGTGGCGGCGCGCGTCAAGGAGCAGACCGGCCGGGAGCTGACCGTCAACGGCTCGACCTCGCTCCTGCTCATGCCGAGCCCGCATATCGTGCTCACCGATGTGCAGATCGTCGATCCTGAGAACCGGGCAGGCGCCGATCTGAAAGTAGCGCGGCTGGCGCTCGACGTGAGCTACGGCCAGCTGTTCAGCCGCGAGGTCGATGCCAAGCGCGTGGTCATGGAGCGGCCGGTGTTCACGGTGCGGCTCAAGCCGCAAGCCGGCAACATGGAGCAGCGGGGCGACGCTGGCTCGCGGCGTGAGAACCACGCAGCGGCTCCGCTCCGCTTCATCGCCGCCGGTGCCGCCTTCGCCGCCACGCGCCGCGACATCAGGCTCGACGACGTTGAGATCGAGGACGGCACCGTCCGCATTATCTACGACGAGAACGGCGCCGAGCGGCGCATCGAAAAGATCAATGCCAATTTGAGCCTGCCCCACCTCGTCGACCCGCTCACCGCCAAGGGCGACTTCGATTGGAAGGGCACCCGCGTCGGCTTCGACCTCAAGCTCACCTCGCCGGCCGATCTCGAGACGCGCTCGGCAAGGCTCGATCTTGCCCTCGATACCGACGCCATCGACGCCAATTTCGGCGGCAATGTCGCGACCAAGCCAGCCTTCTCCGCCGAAGGAGATTTCACCGCCAAGTCGCAGTCGGTGCCCTCGCTACTTGCCTGGCTGCGCAAGCAGCCGCCCACCGAGACGGCGGTCGGCAGCGGCGAGCTGTCGAGCCATATCGCCTGGCAGCCGGGCGAGATCTCCTTCACCCAAGTGCGCTTTGCGCTCAGCCATGCGACCGGGCAAGGCCAGGCGGTCGTCACCCTGAAGAGCCCAAGGCCGCATCTCCGCGCCGCGCTCGCGCTCGAAACGCTCGATCTCAACCCGCTGCTCGCCTCTAACGGCGCCCAGGCGGCTCCTCAAGCGCCCTCCGAGCGGGCGCCGCCTTCTTCTGACAGCGCAGCCCCTGCCGAGCCGTCGCCTTCCACCGGCGCCGGAGAGAAGGGCGACAATGAGCGCGCCGCGAGCCAAAGCGGCGAGGCGCAAGGAGAGACCGCCGCCCAGTCGCCGGAAGCCGCATCACCCAAGGCGGATCGCGCCGCAGCGCCGGCGGCCCCGAATGTCGCGCCGGCAGCCTTCGACGCCGACGTCAATGTGAATGTGCACGAGACGAAGGTCTTAAGGATGACCATCGGGCCGAGTTCGGTCAGCCTGTCGTTGCGCGACGGCGTGCTCGACGCCACCTTGGTGGGCATGCAGCTCTATGACGGGCAGGGCAGCGGCAAGTTCACCCTCGATGCCTCCAAGCCCGTCCCGACATTCGCCGGCAATCTCTCGCTCGACGGCGTGTCGGCGCAGCCGCTGCTTAACGGCGCGGCTGGGTTCAACCTGCTCGCCGGCCGCACCAAGATCGCGCTTGCGCTGAGCGGCACCGGAGGCAGCGAAGATGAAATGAAGCATTCGCTTGGCGGGCAGGGCAGCATCGAGATCAGCGACGGCTCGATCGAAGGCATCAATCTGACCGAGCTGATCCAGGGCGTAGGCGCGGGCCAGATGCCGAACCTGGAGCAGGGCCCCGGCGCCAAGACCACATTCAGTTCGCTCGGCGGCAGCTTCAACATCGCGAGCGGCGTCGCCGAGACCCACGACCTCGAGATGACGAGCCCGCTGCTCAAAGTCACCGGCCGCGGCACCGTCGACGTGGTGACGAGCAGCCTCGATTTCCTCACCCAGCCCGAGATCGTCGCCGGACCGGAAGGCAAAGGCGGGGCCGGCGCTCTCGCCGGCCTCTCCATCCCGGTGCGCGTCGAGGGGCCGTTCGACCGTCCGACCTTCAAGCCCGAGATCAAGGGCATGTTCTCAAGCCCCGAGCAGGCGTCGAAGACGATCAACCAGATCGGCGATGTGCTGCAAAAGAAGCTCAAGGGCAAGCCGGTGGGAGAAGCCATCGGCCGCATCCTCGGCGGCGTGCGCATCGGCACCGAGCGCGGCAATGGCGGAGGCGGCCAAAGCGCAAAGCCGCCGGCAAACCAGGAAGAGCCCGACGAGGAGGGGCCGCCGGAAGAGAGCGATCAGGGCCGCGACCCGGACCTCGACAATATCCTGCGCTGAGAAGGCCCTCGGTTCTGCCTTGAGGCCGGGCGGCGGCGCGA
This sequence comes from Methyloceanibacter sp., assembly GCA_036519535.1. Classification (GTDB taxonomy): domain Bacteria; phylum Pseudomonadota; class Alphaproteobacteria; order Rhizobiales; family Methyloligellaceae; genus Methyloceanibacter. The sequence goes on along the minus strand of DATDLA010000337.1, from coordinate 1,863 downwards.
AATCTTAACCCTTCCGGCTAATTCTGAGAGCTGAGTCAAAATGGAACGAGCTCCGTGGGGGGCCTGGGTCGTTCATGTTTGTCAAGCCGCGCCGCGTTGCCGTTGTGGCTTTATGCGTTGCCGTCTCCGCCGGCGCGGGCAGCGGCGTCGTGGCGCGCCAGCCTTACCTCGCCGACGTCGACCCGCATAACGGCGTGGCCCGCGCCCATGCCATGCCGGTGCAGGGCATCGACGTGTCAAACTGGCAGGGCGATATCGACTGGAACAAGGTCCGCGCCGCAGGCACCCAATTCGCCTTCATCAAGGCGACCGAGGGCGGCGACTATCTCGACCCGAAATTTGCGCAGAACTGGCAGGCCGCCAAGCGCGTGGGCATCCCGCGCGGCGCCTATCACATGGTCTATTGGTGCCGCGCGGCGCACGAGCAGGCGCTGTGGTTCATCCTCAACGTGCCGAACGATCCCGATGCGCTGCCCCCGGTGCTCGATCTCGAGTGGAACGGCCATTCGCGCTCTTGCCCGAAACGGATTCCGGTGAAGCTCGCCCTCGAGAAGGTCAAGATAATGCTCGAGGTCATGGAGGCTCACACCGGCAAGCGCCCGGTCATCTACACCGATGTCACGTTTCACCGCGAGGTGCTGGAAGGCGAGCTGCCCGGCTACAATTTCTGGCTACGCTCCGTCGCCGCCGAGCCGCAGGAGATCTACCGGAGCCGGCCTTGGCTGTTCTGGCAGTTCACCACCACGGGCTATGTGCCAGGCATTGAGAAGCCGGTCGATCGCAACGTGTTCAACGGCAGCTCCGGCGATTGGCGGCAGGTTTTGCCGGCGCGCGCGCCAACCAAGCAGTCGGTGCGCAACTCGAATTGAGCCTACTTGTCATCGCCCGGCACTCGGGTCTGGCTTCGCCAGCCCGAGCACAGGCTTGATGATTCGGGCGATCCAGTAACCGCCGCCCTGCGGCGGCCGACGAGGTCGGGATCGATAGTGGCGAGCCACAGCGCGAAAGGCAGGATCGGCAGCGCCACGCCCGCGAGCACGAGCAGCGTGCGGGGCTCGCAATAGATCCGCCGTGTCTCCCGCGTCACGGCGAGTGCCACGCCGAGGCTCAGGACCACGAGCAGAAAGCTCCATTTGGCCATGAGGCCGACGCCGATGATGAAGCCAAGCACAAATGCGCGCGCCGCCGTTGGCCGCTCGGCATAGGCGAGCGCGGCGATGAACAGCGCAAGCGACGCTGCGAGCAGCGCAAGCGTATGCGAAGCGCTGTGATGGATTTACCAGCCGAACCAGAAGAACAGCACGAGCGAGAGCGAAAAGGCGGCGGCAACGCGCGCGCTCGCGACCGTGTGCAGAAGCGCCACGGTGAACAGAATGCCGGTGGAGGCGATCAGGCTGTAGCGCAGGATGAGGTAGGACAGCGGGCCAGGGCCCACGAGCTGCTGCACCGCCCACAACAGCCACTCATAGAGCGGCGGGTTGCGGACCTGATAGCCGCCGGCGAGATGCCCTTGCAGGAGCTCGGCGGCGAGCGCGTCTTGCAGGGTGCGCCCCGGCGAGACGGCCCACAGCATCAGGACGAAGGCCAAGCACGAGGGCAGCCAGAAGGCCGCCACGCCGCGTGTCGTCAGCATTTGGCCGGCAAGCTTCAACATTCCGCCCTCGTTCTCGCCGCGCCCTTTATACACAGCGGCAGACAAGCGTCCCGCGCTTGCCTATAAGAGCGCCCATGCCGAAGGCTTCTCTCCAGAAAACCCCGCCAAGAATTGGCCCGCCGAGGATCGGATTTGTCAGCCTGGGCTGCCCCAAGGCGCTGGTCGATTCCGAGCGCATCATCACTAAGCTCCGCGCCGAAGGCTACGAG
>DATDLA010000336.1:0-6021 GCA_036519535.1 Methyloceanibacter sp. | reverse complement strand
CCGCCAGCGGCGCGGGCGTCATAGCGGGTAGCGCATGCTTTCGGATTGAATTTACACCGAAAGTGGCCCCGAGACGCATTTTCCCCCGCTCCTCTATCGTTAACGAATTTTTAGGGCTAAAAAAAGTTTAATCCGCAGTTATGCTTTACGCGTGACAAGTCCTTCTTTTTGTTGGTGGATTCGTCCCACCTCGGGTCATTTGCAGGGCACTTTTCGGGCCATTGGTTGCAAAAACGCGACAGTAACCCGCGGCCCAAAAAGGGCCGAAGACGCCGCTTGCGGAGAATTGGCGCAAGACGATCCGAGAATAGACTTCGAGAGCGGGCGCGCGGGGCCCCACCGACCGACGCACGCTTGCACCGCCCGCCTCGCTTGGGACTGCGGGGGAGCCTGGCAATTCCCGCTCAACCGCTGCGGCCGGAAGGCGCTGGAGTCTCAGTTTCAATTGCCCTATAGGAAACCCGCCACGTGCGGGGACCGTCCCGTCCGCGCCGGCAGCTACGGGCGCGGGGGACTGTCTGCCGCCGCTCGTCTCCCAAGACTGAAGAGAAGCAAGTCGCGCCAATGCCATGGCCAGGATCACGTATATTCTGCACGACGGAACCGAGCGCGTCGTCGAAGCCGAGCCGGGAATGACGGTGATGGAGGCGGCGGTTAAGAACTCGGTGCCCGGTATCGCCGCCGAATGCGGCGGCGCTTGCGCCTGCGCCACTTGCCACGTCTATGTGGACGAGGCCTGGCGCGAGGCGACCGGAAGTCCGGAGCAAATGGAGGAGGACATGCTCGACTTCGCCTTCGATGTGCGGAGCGAAAGCCGGTTGAGCTGCCAGATCAAAGTCACCGACGCGCTCGACGGCCTCGTGGTGCGCATCCCCGAGAAGCAGATCTAGTTGCCCATGACCGAGCCTGTCATCAAAACCGATGCCATCATCATTGGGGCTGGGCCGGTCGGCCTGTTCGCCGTATTCGAGCTCGGCCTCGTCGACATCAAGGCCCACGTCATCGACATTCTCGACCGCGCTGGCGGGCAATGCACCGAGCTCTACCCCGAGAAGCCGATCTACGACATCCCCGGTCTCGCCATCGTCACCGGTCAGGAGCTGACCGACAAGCTCACGGATCAGATCAAGCCCTTTGGCGCTGAGTTCCACTTCAATCAGCGCGTGGAGACGCTGGAGCGGCTCGACGGCGGTTTCCGCGTCACCACCGATGCCGACACCATCATCGAGGCCAAGGTGGTGGTGATCGCCGCCGGCGGCGGCTCCTTCACGCCGAAGCGTCCGCCGCTTCCCAGGATCGAGGAGTATGAAGGCAAGTCGGTGTTCTACTCGGTGCGCAAGATGGAGACCTTGCGCGGCCGCGACGTGCTCATCGTCGGCGGCGGCGATTCAGCGCTCGACTGGACGTTGAACCTGCAGCCGGTGGCGAAGTCGATCACGCTGCTCCACCGCCGCGGCGAGTTCAGGGCGGCGCCGGCCTCGGTGCAGAAGATGATGGCGCTCGTCGACAGCGGCGATATCGACTTCAAGCTCGGTCAGGTGACGGTACTGCACGGCGAGGATGGTCAGCTCCGCTCGGTGACGGTGAAAGGCCCCGACGGCACCACCTTCGAGCAGCCGGCCGAGATCATGATGCCGTTCTTCGGGCTCACCATGAAGCTCGGCCCGGTGGCCGATTGGGGCCTTGAGCTGCACGAGAATCTCGTCCCGGTCGACACCGCGAAATTCGAAACGAGCGAGAAGGGCATCTTCGCCATCGGCGACATCAACACCTATCCCGGCAAGCTCAAGCTCATCCTGTCCGGCTTCCATGAGGCGGCGCTGATGGCGCAGCAGGCCCATAAATACGTCTATCCGGACAAGAAGCTGATCTTCCAATACACCACGTCGTCGTCGAGCCTGCAGAAGAAGCTCGGCGTGAAGTAACACCGCTCGTCAAGCTCATGGTTCGAGACGCGGGCTTCGCCCGCTCCTCACCATGAGGAGAACATCCACATCCTGAGGAGCGCCGTAGGCGCGTCTCGAAGGATGAGGCCTGCTGCGATTGACTCAGGCGAGCGAACGGTAGACGGCGATCGTGTAGGGGCTCAGCGTCTGCGCTTGCATGCGTTCCGCCGGCGGCATCTTCACCTCCTGGAACACGCCGGTCTTATGCATGAGGTCGGCGGCGTCCATGTCGATCAGGATCACATAGAGGCGGCGTGGCCGCATGTGATACGAGGCGACGATCCCCTTCAGCACTTCGGTGAAGATCTCGGGCGCGAACGGGTTGAAGAAATAGTGCACCGCCGCGCCGTCGAGCGTCGTGATGTTGACCACGTCGTCGAGCACGCACTCGACGTTGCGGCATTTCATGCGGCTGCGGGGAAACTGCGCGATGTTCATCGTGGCATTGTCGTGCAGTTCCTCGGCGAACTCGATGCCGCCGACTTGGGTGAAGGGATATTGGCACGCGAGCAGCATGACGCGCCCCTTGCCCGCGCCATAGTCGACGAAGCTCATCCGGCCAATGTCTTCCTCGGCGACCGCGGCAAGCGCCCATTTGAAGACGAAATTGGGCGTGGGCTTGTAGTCGTGGCCGCTCGCCCGGTTGTTGCCGCGCAACGTGAGGCCCGCGAGCGGCACATGCCCCTTGGTGGGAACGAAGAACAGGCGCTCGATCGCGCTGTCGAGCACGTTGGCATGCAGCCAAAGCAGGAAGTCGCGATAGTCCTTCTTGAGCCTGTCGGGACGCGTGCGTTCGCGCACCTTGGCGCCGGTGCGGCCGAGCTCGGGCATGACCGTCTCGCGGCCGATCTTCGCCGCCTTGGCTAAACCGACCTTGCCTGCGGCGACCGCCGACGCCGTGGCCTGCTTGGTAAGGCCCGCTGTCTTGTCGGCAAGACCGGCGATGCGCTGGACCGCTTGCACCCGCGCCGCTTCACGCTCAAGCGCCGCGGCCGCAGCCGCGGCATCGGCGCCTTGAGGCGTAGCCTCGCTGTGGGTCAGTGGAGAGTTGGCGACCCCCTGAACGCTCGGCGTGCCTTGAGCATTCTCTTCAGGTCCCGGCTCCGGTTGGTTCGCATCGTGGGGCACGACCGACATGCGCAAGTCTTGCTCCTACCTTGCGCAAACAATAGGCAGCCTCACCTTCGACGCAAGCGCTTTTTGCCCAGGCGTTAACGCTGCGGGCCGGCGAATCGGTGATGTGGTATCCTACTGATTCGCGTGGAGAGAGGCCCCTTCACGCGTTAAGCGCCGGCACTCACCCAAGCGGCGGGGGGGAACACGCGTGCAGGCAAGCACCCATCGCCAATCCGTGCGGCATGAGCTCATCGCCATGCTGCCAAGGCTCAAGCGTTTTGCCGACGTGCTGGTCGGCGAGAAGAGGGAGGGCAAGGCCCTCCTTCGCCGCGCGCTTCTGCGCATGCTTGCCGATCATCACCGTTATCAGCGCGGCACCCCGCTCGATCGCTGGGCCTTCACCGAGATCTATCGGCTGTGGCTCGCCGAGCTGCGCGATCACGCCGACCCATTGCGCCAGGCGAAAGCGAGCGAAGAGGATTTCGACCGGCTCTTTCCCACGGATCGCGGCGCCGATTTCGATGCTTTCACCGCGACGTTTCTCGGACAGTTGCCGCCGCAGCAGCGAAGCACGCTGCTCCTCGTCTATGGCGAGGGCTTCGACTACGAGGATGCCGCGAGAGTCCTCGATTCGACTGCCGACACCATCCAGGCGCGCCTGATCCGGGCGAGCGCAAGCCTCGCCGATCGCTTGAGCTCAGGCTCGCTGGCGAGGGTCCAGGCAAGCGCCACCATCGAGACTCTCTATCCGGTAGAGGCCACAGGAATACAACCATGACCGAACTCAGTGACGAACTGCTCGTGGCCTATGTCGACGGTCAGCTCGTGCGCGAGCAGACGCGCGCCGTCGACAAGGTGCTCGAGCATGACGATGTGATTGCCCGCCGCGTCGAGGCGTTGAAGGACGCGCATGGCAGGTTCGAATCCGCCTTCGAGGCGATCCTCGCCGGCGAGATGATCGAAATCCTGGCCGTGCCCATGCTGCCGCCGCGGGTCAAACGCAAGCGCGGCAACGGGCTTGCCAAGATCGGGATCGCCGTCGTCGGCATCGGCGTTGCGCTCGCCGCGCTTGTCGGCGGCTATGGCTGGCCGCTTGTCCTCAGAGCCTGCAGTGTCGGCACGACTGGATCGGTCGCCACGATGCAGAGCGCGCCGCCAAACGCTCAATCGGCGCCGAGCGCGCGCTAGCGTGCAAGCTTCGCCGTCGGCGAATAGTCTCCGGCAAGATAGCGCCTGAGGTCAGCGCGGATCGCGTCGGTGCGCTCCCTGGTGCAGTACTTGGCATCGGACTTGATCGTGTCCGCCACCGACGTGAGCGTGTAATCGTAGGCTTGGGAGATCCTTTGGAGCTGATAGGGATCGGTGACCGTTCGGCTCTCGTCTCGCATAAAGTCGTCCTTGAGCTTCGCCGGATCGAACATGAATCCGCAAGTGCTGGCCCGGGCCGAGGTCCACGCCACCTGAATGGGCCGCGCCATGGGGTCGTCAGGAGTAACGTAGCGTGCGGCGCTGTCGGTCCTGACGCCTTCCTTCTTCGTGCCGCCGAGTCGTTCGACCGTCGAGTAGCCGGAAAGGAGCGCGATGCTCGCAGCGGCCAACAGGACAAGAGGGAAACCGACCCCGGAACGGCCCAACATTCTACGCCTCACACAAGCTGACAAGATCATGGCGGCGGCATCTTAGCCGACCACGGCGCGCTCGCTAAGAGGACGAAATCGCTGCAGAAAGCGATGCGCAAAAAGGAAAGGCGGAGCCGAAGCCCCGCCTCCCTGTGCGATGTCGAGCCTCTCGCCCGTTCGGGACGATCTTCTCGGCGCCGCGAGACCTTTCGGTCTCTGGATCACGCGCTCGGCTCTATGGTTCCCCATCGAGCGGCGGCGTGACCCCGGCCTAGGCCCGTTATTTAACGTCGCGTGGCTGCGACGCGATCCCAATCTTGGCCAGATTGGAACCGGGGTTCGGCGGTTGAGCGTGCGGCGCAAAGAGCCCTATCGTCTCCACCTCACGGCATTGCGGCAAAGCCGACAGGCCGTGGCACTCTGCGCTTGCTAACCCCTCCGCCTTTAGCCGTCCATGGCTGTGGACGACATTGGGCTTGCCCAGCCCATATGAGCTTCTGGACCATCTCCGAGCGCCTTCAGATTCCTCCTCAGACGCCTTCGGATTGCTCCTCCGGCGCCTTCAGATTTCTCCTCAGACGCCTTCGGATTGCTCCTCCGGCACCTTCGGATGACTCCTTCAGCGCCTTCGACAACCCGTCCGCTCACATGATCATCCTACATAACGCTGCGCTGAGTGCGAGGGGGAGCGAATCGCTTATCCCCATTATCCACTGGGCCTGTGGCGCGCCCGCAACGCTCGATTCGCCAATTAGCGAAGTCCGGCAACCTCAGCCACAAGCTCGCGAAAGCGCGGCCGCTGCACCTCGATATAGGGGAGCGGGCGGCAAACATCGATCGCCGCGAGCCCGATGCGCGTGGTGAGCGCGCCGTTGAACAGCCCTTCGCCAAGACGCGCCGAGAGCTTCGCCGTGAGCCCGTGCCCGACGAGCTGCTGGATCACGTCGTCGCCGAGGGCGATGCCCCCGGTCAGCACGATATGGGTGACGACCATGCGGGCAAGTTTGAGCAGCGAGAGCGTACCGGGGCGCGCGCCGTAAAGCGTGGCGAGCCGGCGCAGCATGCGCAAATTCTCAGAAGCCACGAACAGCATGTCGATCAGCGCGCCGGGGCTCACCGCGGTCACCACCGAGACCCGCTTGGCCGAGGTCGCCACGATGCTGCGCGCGATCGGATCGAGCGGCGCGACGAGCATGCGCTCGGAGAGCCGCAACAGCTCGGCGGCATCCATGATGTCGCCTTCATGCTCGGCGAGCCGCGCGAGACCCCAGGCGAGGTCCTTGCGTCCGTGATAGAGGCGCTTGAGCCGCGCCACCACGTCGAGCGCGAGCGCCTTGTCG
>DATDLA010000335.1:0-12042 GCA_036519535.1 Methyloceanibacter sp. | reverse complement strand
AGATGCCATGAAGAAGCTGTCGGAGTCATTCCCGGCCGGCCTCAAATACGACATCGTTTACAACCCGACGGTCTTCATCTCGCAGTCTGTCGAGGCCGTGATCCAGACCATGTTCGAGGCGGTGGTCCTCGTCGTGGTGGTGATCATTCTATTCTTGCAGACCTGGCGGGCGTCGATCGTGCCCATCGTCGCCATTCCCGTGTCGCTGATCGGCACCTTCGCCATGCTATCGGCGCTCGGCTACTCGCTCAACAATCTCTCTTTGTTCGGGCTCCTGCTCGCCATCGGCATCGTGGTCGATGACGCCATCGTCGTGGTCGAGAATGTGGAACGCAACATCCGCGAGGGGCTCAGTCCACGTGACGCCGCCTACAAGACCATGGAGGAGGTTGGCGGGGCGCTGATCGCGATCGCTCTTGTGCTCACCGCCGTGTTCATCCCGTCGGTGTTCCTCACCGGCATTCTCGGCCAGTTCTTCCGCCAATTCGCCGTCACCATCGCCACCTCGACAGTCATTTCGCTCATCGTTTCGCTGACCTTGAGCCCGGCGCTGTGCGCGCTTCTGTTCAAGCCGCATGTGTCGCATCCTGAGCGTCAGAACATTTTCGTGCGGCCGATCAATGCCTTCTTCCGCGGCTTCAACCGTGCCTTCGAATGGTTGTCCTCGCGCTATGGCGCGCTTACCGGCCGGCTCGTGCGGGTGTCGCTGATCATGGTGATCCTCTATGCCGGCCTCATCGGCTTGACCGTGTTCGAATTCTCGAGAGCGCCGACCGGCTTCATTCCGCAGCAGGACCAGGGATATCTCATCAATATCATCCAGCTCCCGCCCGGCGCTTCGCTCGCGCGGACCGACGAGGTGGCGCGGCGCGTGAACAAGCTGGTGCTGAACACTCCCGGAGTGGCGCACACCGTGCCGATCGTGGGCCTTGACGGGGCCACCTTCACCAACGCGCCGAACTCTGCGGTGATCTTCTCGCCGCTCGCTCCGTTCGATGAGCGCGCCAAAGAGGGTCTCACCGCGCAAGTGATCAGCATCAACCTCAACAAGCAATTCGCCGCCATCCAGGACGGGCTCGTCATCAGCGTGTCGCCGCCGCCGGTGCGCGGCATCGGCACCACCGGCGGCTTCAAGCTCGAGATCCAGGACACCCACGGCGGCGATCTCGTCCAGCTCGAGGGGGTCGCCCAATCGGTCATGGGCGTGGCCAACCAGACGCGGGGGCTGGTGAATGTCTTTACCACCTTCAACACCCGCACGCCGAAGATCTGGGCCGATATCGACCGGGTGCGCGCCGAGATGCTGGGGGTCAGGACCGACGACGTGTTCACCACGCTGGAGGTCTATCTCGGCTCGCAATATGTGAACGATTTCAATTTCCTCGGCCGCACCTACCGGGTCACTGCGCAGGCCGACGGCCAGTTCCGCCAGGATCTGCACGCCATCTCGCAACTGAAGACGCGCAACGCCAACGGTCAGATGGTGCCGCTCGGCTCGGTTGCCGCCTTCAGCAACATCACCGGACCCTATCGCGTCGAGCACTTCAATCTCTTCCCATCCGCCGCCATACAGGGCGGCACGCTGCCTGGCTATTCCACCGGTTACGGCCTCGCCGCCATGGACAAGATTGCGGCACAGCTTCTGCCGGACGGCTACGCCGCGGCCTGGACCGAGATCGCCTATCAGGAACAGCTCGCCGGCAACACCGCCATCTACGTCTTCGCCGCCTCGGTGGTGTTCGTGTTCCTGCTGCTCGCGGCGCAATATGAAAGCTGGGCGCTGCCGCTCGCCGTCATTCTCATCGTGCCGATGTGCCTGCTCGCCGCCGTCAGCGGCCTCCTGCTTCGCGGCATGGACGTGAACATTCTCGCCCAGATCGGTTTCGTCGTGCTGATCGGCCTGGCCGCCAAGAACGCGATTCTGATCGTGGAGTTCGCGCGGCAGAACGAGGAGCATGGCGAGGATCGCTTCCAGGCGGCGACGGAGGCGGCGCGCGTGCGCTTGCGCCCGATCCTCATGACCTCCTTCGCCTTCATCCTCGGCGTGCTGCCGCTCGTCATCGCCACCGGCGCCGGCGCCGAGATGCGCCAGTCGCTCGGCACTGCCGTGTTCTACGGCATGATCGGCGTGACCGTGTTCGGATTGTTGTTCACGCCGGTGTTCTACGTGGTGGTGCGCAAATTCGCGGCGAAGCCGCACGCGATTGGAAGCGGGGCGCCGGCTCCGGCTGAGTGACACTTTGCCCCGGGGCGCAGGGGGCCCGCGCTCGAGCCTGGCCTCAGCTGAAAATATGGCTCGCGGTGATACCGTTGAAGATCGACTGCACGGCGATGGCTGCGAGCAGCACGCCGAACACGCGCACGATCACCTTTCGCGCCGTGAGCCCGATCAGATGATGGATCTCCTGGGCGAGCAGCAGAAAGATCAGCGTGACCAGCATCACCGCGAGAATGGCGAGCACCACCGCCACCAGCAGCTTCGGGTCGCCCTTGGTGCCGGCCGCGAGCACGATGGCGCTCGTCATGGCGCCTGGGCCAGCGAGGAGCGGCGTCGCCAGCGGGAACACGGTGATCTCGGCGTGGCTTTCCGCCTTGCTCTCCGCCTCCTCGCTTTCCTTCGGCGTGAGCCGCGCTGGCGACGGGCGCTTGGACAGTGTCATGTCGAGCGCGATGATCAGGAGGATGATGCCGCCGGCAACCTGCAGCGCCGGCAACGACACCCCAAGCTGAGTAAGGAGCGGCTGCCCGAACAGGGCGAAGGCGAGCACGATCAGCGTGGCGATGGCCACGGCTTTCAGCGAGATCGCGCGGCGCTCAGACTTGGTGGCGTTCGGCGTGAGGCTCGCGACGAGGACCGCCGAATCGATCGGACCGATCACCGCGAAGAAGGTCGTGAAGGCGGTCAGCGCAGTTTCGAGCATGTGATTAACGAGGAAGCCGTGATGCTGCGCCTTGCCTATCAAATAGGCGCCTAAGAACGTTGCCTATCCAATCGGCATCGGCATAAGATGATGCCATACCATAAATGAGAAGCGCGCCCAGGCGGGAGTAGAGGTCGCTCACGAGAACCGGACAGGGTTGACTTGCGAAGTACTGAGATAGCGGAAGCGCGGGTGCGCGAGGCGCCAGCACCCTCCCGCCGATTTTTTGATGAGATGCGCGAGCCCGACGGCACGGTGAGACCGGCCTATGCCGACTTTGCCGAACTGCTCGACGATCTCTCCATCGAGTCCCTGGTGACCAAGCAGGCGGCGGCTGAGGAGCTGTTCCGCCGGCTCGGCATCACCTTCGCGGTCTATGCCGAAGGCGGCTCGACCGAGCGGCTGATCCCCTTCGATCTCATCCCGCGCATTCTCGGCCGCGCCGAATGGGAGCTCGTGCAGCGCGGCTGCATCCAGCGTGTGAAGGCGATCAACATCTTCCTCTACGACATCTACCACGACCAGGAGATCATCAAGGCCGGCCTCGTGCAGCCGGAATTCGTGCTGCTCAACCCGGCCTACCGGCCCGAGATGCACGGCGTCGAGCCGCCCAACCGGGTCTACGCCCATATCGCCGGCATCGATCTCGTCCGCACCGGCGAGCGCGATTTCTTCGTTCTCGAGGACAATGTGCGCACGCCGTCGGGCGTCTCCTATGTGCTCGAGAACCGCGAGATCATGATGCGGCTGTTTCCCGATGCCTTCGCCGGGCAATTGATCTCTCCGGTCGGCAACTATCCCGAGCGGCTGCTGGAAAACTTGCGTGCCGTGGCCCCTGGCGGCGAGGACGATCCCGTCGTCGTGCTGCTGACGCCGGGCCGCTACAACAGCGCCTATTTCGAGCATGTGTTTCTCGCCGAACAGATGGGCATCGAGCTCGTCGAAGGCGGCGATCTGTTCGTGCGCGACGGCTATGTATGGATGCGCACCACGGAAGGCCCGGTCAAGGTCGACGTCCTCTACCGCCGGGTCGACGACGCCTTCATGGATCCTCTCGCCTTCAATCCCCAATCGGCGCTCGGCGTTCCAGGTCTCTTGTCGGTGATCCGCTCTGGCAGGGTGGCGCTCGCCAATGCGCTCGGCACCGGGGTCGCCGACGACAAGGCCATGTATTGCTATGTGCCGCGCATGATCGAGTTCTATCTCGGCGAGCACGCCATCCTCAACAATGTGCTCACCTATATGCTACGCGATCCCAAGCAGCGGCAGCACGTCTTCAACAATCTCCACAATCTCGTGGTCAAGGAGGTGCAAGGCTCAGGCGGCTACGGCATGCTGATCGGGCCGGCCTCGACTGCCGAGGAACGCGAGGAATACAAGCTCAGGGTGATGCAGAACCCTGATAACTACATCGCCCAGCCGACGCTCGCGCTCTCCACCGCGCCGACGCTGATCGACGGCGAGATCGTGCCGCGCCATGTGGATCTGCGGCCCTTCGTGCTTTCCGGCAAGGAGACGAGCGTGATCCCCGGCGGGCTCACGCGCGTGGCGCTGGTCAAGGATTCGCTCGTGGTCAATTCGAGCCAGGGGGGAGGCACCAAGGACACCTGGGTGCTGGAGCGAGGCTGATGCTGAGCCGCACCGCCGAGAATCTGTTCTGGATGGCCCGCGGCATGGAGCGGGCGGAGAACACCGCGCGCATGATGGATGTGAGCTTCCGCATGTCGCTGTTGCCTTCGACCATCGACAAGCAGGCGCTCCACTTCGAGCCGATCCTCGACATTGCCCCAGGCTCCGGCCGCCGCTTCCACGAGCTTTATGACGAGCTCAACCACGAGACCATCATTCGCTATGTTGCGCTCGAGCCGGAGAACGGCGGTAGCATCTGGTCGCTGATCCGCTCGGCGCGGGAGAATGCCCGCGCCCAGCGCACGGCCATTTCAAGCGAGGCCTGGGAAAGCCTGAACTCGACCTGGCTTCAGGTGCAGAATCTCGATTTCGAGGGGTTGAAGCGCTGGGGTTATCGGGATTTCTTCGACTGGGTGAAGGAGCGCTCGCATCTCTTCCGCGGCGTGGTATTTGGCACCATGCTGCATGACGACGCCTTCCGCTTCATCAGGCTCGGCACCTTCATCGAGCGCGCCGACAACACCGCGCGCATCCTCGACGTGAAGTATCACGTGCTTCTGCCCCGTGGCGAAGAGGTTGGAGGTCTGATCGACTACTATCAATGGGGCGCACTGTTACGTTCGGTCGGGGCTTTTCGCGCCTACCGCAACGTCTATCGCGACACTGTCTACCCCTGGCGCATCGCCGAGCTGCTCATCCTGCGCGAGGACATGCCGCGCTCGCTGCACCATTGCTACCACAACCTCATCGGCACGCTCGACGAGCTTGCCGGCAAGAAGGAGCTGGAATGCCGCAATCTCGCCGGCCAGACTTATGCGCGGCTCAAATATGGCCGCATCGGCGGGATCTTCAGTTCAGGCCTGCATGAATTCCTCACCTCCTTCATCGCGTCCAACAACACGCTCGGCATGCAGATCCAGGAGGACTTCTTGATGCTTCCGGCGGCAGTGGCGGGGGCCGCGTGACGAGATGCTGATCAGGGTCGAGCATTCCACCGAGTACGCCTATTCCGAGCCGCTCGTCGCCAGCACGCAATATTTGCGCCTGACACCGCTCTCCGGCAGGACCCAGGCGGTGGAGAGCTGGAAAGTCTCCACCCCCGGCGCCGTCACCTATCAATGGTCTGACCAATACGGCAATTGCTGCCACACCCTCACCGTGGCCCAGCCGGTCACCGAGCTCGCCATCAAGGTGAGCGGCCTCGTACGCACGCGCGACACCCACGGCGTTGTTGGCCTCGCCCCGGCTGAGCTTCCCCTCGGTCTCTATCTCCGCGAGACGTCCTATACCGTGTGCTCGGAGCCGATCCGCGCCTATGCATCTCGCTTCCGGTCAAAAGCGAACCGCGACCGCATCGAGGCGTTGCATGAGATCATGCTCGCGATTCCCGATGACGTCGAATACACCAAGGGCGAGACGCATGTGCATACCACCGGCGCCGAGGCGTTGGAGCAGGGCAGCGGCGTCTGCCAGGACCATGCTCATATTTTCTGTGCCGTCTGCCGATCGCTCAATATCCCGGCGCGCTATGTCAGCGGTTACCTGTCGCACGGCGCAGGCCTGGAGGCCCATGCTTCGAGCCACGCCTGGGCCGACGCCTACGTGGAAGCTCTCGGCTGGGTGAGCTTCGATCCCTCCAACCGCACCGGTGCGACGGAGGCGTATATCCGCATCGCCACCGGCCTCGACTATGGCGAGGCCGGCCCCATCCGCGGCGTGCGCAGCGGCGGCGGGGTTGAAACCATGACCTACTCGGTTATGTTTCCAAGCCAACAACAACAACAGGCTCAATAGGGGGACGGCTTGACCTATTGCGTTGGCATTCTGCTCAATGAAGGCTTGGTGCTGGCCTCGGATTCCCGCACCAATGCCGGCATCGACCGCGTCTCCACCTTCCGCAAGATGCACGTGCTGGAGAAGCGGGGAGAGCGCTTCTTTGCCCTCCTCACCGCCGGCAATCTGTCGCTCACCCAAGGGGTCATGAGCCTGCTCGGCGAGTGGCTCGAATCCGGCGACCCGGAGAAGGATCTGTGGGCGGTGGGGTCCATGTTCGCCGCCGCCCGCGCCGTCGGCACCGCCGTCCGCGAGATGCATAAGATCGACGGCGGCTACCTCCAGCAGCACGACGTCGATTTCAGCGCCTCCTTCATCCTCGCCGGCCAGCTGAAGACCGGGCAGCTTCGGCTGTTCCTGATTTACGATGCCGGCAATTTCATCGAGGCCATGGGCGACACGATCTACTTCCAGATCGGCGAGGTGAAATACGGCAAGCCGATTCTCGACCGCATTATCCAGCCGAGCACGAGCCTCAACGACGCGGTGAAATGCGCGCTGATCTCCTTCGATTCGACCATGCGCTCCAACGTGTCGGTTGGGCCGCCGATCGACATCCTTGTGTACCGGCGCGACTCCATGGCTCCCGGCTTCACCATCAGGCTCGAGGGGTCAGACCCCTATCTTCGATCGATCCGCGACGCCTGGGGATCGGCGCTGCACAAGGCGTTCCAGGAGACCGTGCCGGGGCCAGGCTGGAAGATCTAGCCTTTGGCTTTTCCGCCTATCCGCTGAAACTGCAAGAACGTGCAACAAGGGAGGAATGTCATGAGTGCAAAAGACCTCGCCGCGGCGGCGCTCGCCGTCCTGGCCATTACCGGACTCGCCCTACCTGCTTCAGCCGAAGTGTCGGGCTATACCGTGGCGCCTGCGGGTCCGGTAGATTCCCGGAACAGCTACGTGCCTCCGGTGAACGCGGTCTTTGTCGTGGACAACGCCAAGGGGCAAATCAGCATGTGCTATCCCGACAGCAAGGACAACAAGGTTGTGGTCGTCTGCACCCGGCGACCAAGCTGCCGCAATAAGGTACAGCTCGGTAGGCCCGCGGCCGCGGCCGCCGTTGCAGAGGAAGCCGCTTACGGCTTGCCGCCGGGCATCCCTGCTGGCGTGCTGTCCTGGATCACCTGGGCTGCGAGGTCGCGGATCTCCTCGAGCTGATGCACGAAGTTCTCCATCTGCTTCCGCGCATGGTCGGTTTGCAGCTCCATGGCCTGGCCCACGTCCTTGCTTTCCGTGAGCTTCATTGCGAGGTTGAAATTCGCCTCGGCGTTGTTGCGCGTGATCTCCGCGATCTTCTCATTGAGAGAGCGCAGGCCGCTGCTTGCCGTTTGCGAGCTCGTCTCGAACGTCTTCCACGTCCTTTCGCTTGTCGCCGCAAAGGTGTCGAACGCCCGTTTTGCTTGCTCGATGCTGACTTTCATCAAGTCGCGGAACGCATCCGGCACTTCCGGCTTCATGAACGCGTCGTCGGCCATGTTACTCTCCTGTCCTCGCAACTGCCCTCGCCCACCGCTGCCCGGCTGCCGCCGGCTTGCGACCTTCTCGCCCGTCAGCAGCCAGGTGCTGACCGGCCACCAAGCAGCCCACCAAAAGCTCTTGATCAGCAAGCTTAGCACAGCGTGGGGCCTTTAGGCAGGGGAGGAGTGTCGTCGCTGCGTTGCCACATCATGGTGAAAACCGCGCCAAGCTGCGAGCGTGCGGGTGGAATTTGCTTTTCAAGTGCCGTCACTTGCGTCTTACTTGAGGCGGGGAACGGAATCGCCACAGGGTACAGGGCATCAAACCACTCGCTTGATCGGAGCGAGGCCGATTCATTGGCCTTCACGATCAAAGGAAGGTTCGAGATGCGGCTCTTTCCGATCCTCGCTTCAGCGCTCATGGTCAGCGCGCCTTTGGCTCACGCCGAGATGCTACCAGCCTACGACTCCGAGGCCATTTGCGCCGATGTCGCGGGTGGCTCGGCGAGGCAAGAGCTGATCATGCGCGGCTGCCTCGATTTCCAGGAGCGGACACGCAAAGAGATTGCCCTTGCCTGGGACAAGGTCCCGGTTCCGGTGCGGGAATCCTGCACCAAGGCTGCCGAGGCAAGTGGCGACTATTGGCGGCTCAAATCCTGCATCGACAAGGAAGTGCGATCCACCACGGCCGCGACCGGGCACTAGGCTTTAAGGGAGCGCCGGCCGCAACTCGGGCTCGCGTGCCATTCCCGGCGCACCGTGCGTTCGCGGGATCGCGCCCTTGAACACCTGAATGAGGTCCATTTCGTTCAGTTCCTCGTCGCTCGAGGCGGACAGGGCAAGGTCGGTGTACGCTCTCGCGCTCTCATCGGCCTTGACGCGCTTCAAGGCGGGACGGAATTTGAGGAAAAGCTGCGCCCAGCGGACCCCTGAGGTGAGCGATTCCACCACCCGGCGCGGATAGAACACGATCGGGTTCTCGATCTTCATTCCTGGCCTGCGCTGCTTGCGGATTTTGCGCCTGATGATGCCGCATTCGAGCGGGTGCACCTTCTCGATCAGGATGGCGCCGAGAAAATGCACGACCGAGGAATAGAGCGCGCTGGTGCGCTTGCCGCGCGCCGCGTCGCGCCTGAGCACGGTCTCGACGTGCTTGGGCGTATAGAACTGCCGCCAGGAATCGAAATAGACCTTCTCCCACGCCGCGTCGGACATGATCGGATGGTGCGTGACCCGGTGATTGAGGTCGTATTTGTTGAGATCTGGGTCCATCCACACGCCCTTGGCGTGCAGAACCTTGTGGTCCTCAGAGCCAGGGAGAGGGGTGAGGAAGAAGAACTCGATCAGGTCGAGCGGCATCTCCCGCTGGATGATCTCGATATTGCGGGCGATCTTCTCCGGCGTATCGTTCGGAAAGCCGAGGATGTAGCCGGCATAGGTGATGACGCCGGCATCCTTCCAGGCCTGTAGCATCTTGCGGTATTCCCAGATCTTGTTTTGCCGCTTCTTGGCGGAAGCGAGCGCGTCAGGGTCGATATTCTCAAGCCCGATGAACACGCGGGCACATCCGCCCCGCGCCGCCTTCTCGATGAAGCCCTCCAGGCGATGACACAGCGTGTCGACCTGCAGCGTCACCTTGAACTTGAAGCCCTGCTCTTCCCTGAGCCAGATGAGCCGGTCGAGTATCCCTTCCCAGTTCTTGTTGCGGGCGAAGTCGTCGTCGGTGATGAAGAACCGCTGGATGTTCTGCGCCGCATTGATCCGGATGATTTCCTCGACGTCGTCGGGCGTCCGATGGCGCGACTTGCGGCCCTGCACGTTGATAATCGTGCAAAACGAGCATTGGAACGGGCAGCCCCGGCCTGCATCAAAGCTGGTATAGGCACCCGCCATCTTGCGCACGACCTCCGCGGGCAGGATTGGCAGCGTGGCGTTGGTAAGGTCCGGCAAGTCTTTCATCAGATTGTAAAGCGGCTTCAGCTCGTGGGCCCACGCCGCCTTGAGCACCTCATCCATCCGCCCCTCGGCTTCGCCGGCGTAGATCGAGATGCCCAGTTCCTGCGCCTCGACGATCTCTTTCGAAATCTCCGGCAGCATGGCGATGCTGCCCGCGGCATGGAAACCGCCCATGACCACCTGGATGCCGGCATCGAGGAATTTTCGGCCGATATCGACCGCGCGGGGAAACTGGTTCGACTGCACGCCGACGAGCCCGACCATGGCGCAGTCGGCCGCCTGCAACCGGCGGATGAGCTTGTCAAAGCGGACAACGGTATTGGTCTCGTCGATGACATAGATGTCGATGTCCACGTCGTCGCCGAGGATTTTCCGCGTGCGGCAGTCATCGATCAGGCTGTAGACCGACGCAAGGGAATTTGAGGGTATTGGGGAGCGAACCCACTGGATGACGTAGCCGTCGTCGTCGTAGTGCGACGGCTTTATCAGGATGATCAGAAACCGTTTGGCGCGCGCCATTTTCCCCCCAAACGAGAACGTACCAGCCTGGCAGGGTGTCCGCACCCTAATTCGGTGAAATGTGACCGGCGCCGGATGTCACAAGCGATTCAAGCGCTTCTAGCTGCTGCTTGCCCTGCTAGCCGGGATCTCCGTGCGGGATGGCGGCGTGGAAGGGTCCCCCCACCCTGCGCGCTTCGCGCGCAGACCTCCCCGCGAGGGGGAGGCGTGGCGTCACACTCGCGGGTTGGGCATCACTCCACAATCATCCCCACCAGGGTTTCCAGCCGGTCGGCTTCCTCGGCAGGCTTGTCCCAGCGGATGCGGTGGATGCGGGGAAAGCGCATGGCGACGCCCGATTTGTGCCGGCTCGAGCGATGCACCGAGTCGAAGGCGACCTCGAACACGAGCCTTGGCTCGACCTGGCGCACGGGACCGAAGCTGTCGACGGTGTGATTGCGCACCCAGCGGTCGAGCTCGAGAAGCTCGGCGTCGGTGAAGCCGAAATAGGACTTGCCTACCGGCACGAGCTCGGGCTCGCCGCTCTCCGCCTCGCGCCAGGCGCCGAAGGTGTAGTCGGAATAATAGGACGAGCGCTTGCCGCTGCCGCGCTGCGCGTACATCAGCACCGCGTCGAGCGTGAGCGGCGCCCGCTTCCATTTATACCAATGGCCTTTCGGGCGCCCGGCGAGATAAGGGCTCATCCGCCGCTTGAGCATCAAGCCTTCGATGCCGGTCTCCCGCGCCCCCGCCCATAGCGTCTCGAGCTCCGCGATCGAGTCGAAGTCGAGCATGGCTGAGACATCGGTGCGCGGCGGTCGCGCCTTGGCATGCCAGGCCTCGAGCCTCGCCCGGCGCTCGACGAAGGGGAGGGGCCGTAAGTCCTCCTCGCCGTGCACCAGCATGTCGTAGAGGCGGATATGGGCCGGATGCGATTTCAGCATGGAAGGCGTGACGGTCTTGCGGTTCAGCCGCTGCTGCAAATCGTTGAACGGCGCCACCTCACGCCCTCGCATCACCAGAAGCTCGCCGTCGAGCACCACGCCCGGCGGCAGGCCGGCGACCACATCGGGGAAGGCGCCGGAGATGTCGTCGCCGGTGCGGGAGAAGAGGCGCCGCTCGCCGCCTTGGTGCACCGCCTGCACGCGGATGCCGTCCCATTTCCATTCCGCCACGAAGTCCTTTGGCTCGATCAGGGCGAGCTCCCGGTCCTCGATCTGATGCGACAGCATCAGCGGCCTGAAGGTCGCCGTCGTCCCGACTTGGGGCCTGGGACCCGCGCCGGACAGCCAGGCGAATAGCTCGGTGTAGGGCGGACGCAGCCCGTGCCAGACCTCCTCGATGTCGGCAAGCGGCACCTTGGACCATTCGGCGAGCGCGGTCTTGGCGAGCCGCGCCGAGACCCCGACGCGAAGCGCTCCGGTGACAAGCTTGAGCAGAGCCCAACGCTCCGTTGCGTCGAGCCCGTCGAGCCAAGAGCTAAGCAGCCCCGGCACCTCCGTCGGCATCGCGCGCTTCAGCGTCTGCACCACGTGGTCGAGCCTCGGCGCGGGCTCCGATGTATCGCCCCCGGGCCAGATCAGCGCGATGGTCTCGGCGGTGTCGCCGACATAGTCGCGTGAGAGACCGAACAGCACGGGATCGACTTTGGAACCGATCATCTCGCCCAAGATGCGGCGAAGCGGCAGGCGGAAGAACAGGCCGTCGGTCAAAGCGGCGAGCGCCCAGCCCCGGTCGGGGTCAGGCGT
>DATDLA010000334.1:0-3755 GCA_036519535.1 Methyloceanibacter sp. | reverse complement strand
AGCTCCACGAGGTCGATGGCCGTCTCGGCGAGCACGGTGAGGCCTGAGGGTCCCACTTCGGCAAAGCCGCCGCGCACGAAATAGCGCCGGCGCTCGGCGCCGCTCGCGACGATTTCGAGCAGGCCAGGCCTGAGGCTGGTGAGCAGGGGCGCATGACGGGCGAGCATGGTGAAGTCGCCCTCAGACCCCGGCACCAGAACCTGCTCGACTTCGCCGGAGACGAGCAGCCGCTCCGGCGAAACCAGCTCGAATTTGAAGGTCTCAGCCATGGTTATGCCGCCTCGGCGGCGAGCTTCTCCGCCTTAGCCACCGCCTCCTCGATGGTGCCGACCATGTAGAAGGCCTGCTCCGGCAGATGGTCGTACTCGCCGTCGCACAGGCCCTTGAAGCCCTTGATGGTGTCGGCGAGGTCGACGAACTTTCCTGGCGAGCCGGTGAACACCTCGGCCACGTGGAAGGGCTGCGACAGGAAGCGCTCGATCTTGCGGGCGCGCGCCACGGTGATCTTGTCCTCTTCCGACAGCTCGTCCATGCCGAGAATGGCGATGATGTCCTGGAGCGCCTTGTAGCGTTGCAGAATCTCCTGCACGCGCCGAGCCACGGCGTAATGCTCTTCGCCCACGATCAGCGGCGAGAGCATGCGCGAGGTGGAGTCGAGCGGGTCCACGGCGGGATAGATGCCCTTCTCGGCGATGCCGCGCGACAACACGGTGGTGGCGTCGAGATGGGCGAAGGAGGTGGCGGGCGCCGGGTCGGTCAGATCGTCGGCCGGCACGTAGATCGCCTGCACAGATGTGATCGAGCCCTTCTGGGTCGTGGTGATGCGCTCCTGCAGCGCGCCCATATCGGTGGCGAGCGTCGGCTGATAGCCCACCGCCGAGGGGATACGGCCGAGCAGCGCCGACACTTCCGAGCCGGCTTGGGTAAAGCGGAAGATGTTGTCGACGAAGAACAGCACGTCCTGGCCCTGGTCGCGGAAATATTCGGCGACGGTAAGTCCTGACAGTCCGACGCGGGCCCGGGCGCCGGGCGGCTCATTCATCTGGCCGTAGACAAGCGCGCATTTCGAGCCTTCCGCCGTGCCGTCCTTGCGCGGGTCCTTGTTCACGCCGGACTCGATCATCTCGTGATAAAGGTCGTTGCCCTCGCGCGTGCGCTCGCCGACGCCGGCGAACACCGAATAGCCGCCATGGGCCTTGGCCACATTGTTGATCAGCTCCATGATCAGCACGGTCTTGCCGACGCCGGCGCCGCCGAACAGGCCGATCTTGCCGCCTTTGGCGTAAGGCGCCAGCAGATCGACGACCTTGATGCCGGTGATCAGGATCTCAGCTTCGGTCGACTGGTCGACGTAAGACGGCGCCGGCGCATGAATTGGCCGCTTCTCGGCGGTCTTGATCGGGCCGGCTTCGTCGACCGCCTCGCCGACCACATTCATGATGCGGCCCAAGGTCTCGTCGCCGACCGGAACCGCGATCGGCTCGCCGGTGTCGACCACTTCCTGGCCGCGCACCAGGCCTTCGGTCGAATCCATGGCGATGGTGCGCACCGTGCTCTCGCCGAGATGCTGGGCGACTTCGAGCACCAGCCGGTTGCCGTGATTGTCGGTCTCGAGCGCGTTCAGGATCTCGGGCAGATGCTCGGCGAATTGCACATCGACCACGGCGCCCATGACCTGGCGCACATGGCCCTTGGCGCCCTTGCCTTCGGCGATGCGCTTCTCTTGTGCTTTGGTCTCGGCGACCACGGGGGATTTACGTGCCATATCTAACGTTCCTTACATCTCGAACTAGAGCGCCTCGGCGCCGGAAATGATCTCGATCAGCTCCTTGGTGATCATGGCCTGTCGCGAGCGGTTATATTTCATGGTCAGGCGATCGATCATGTCGCCGGCGTTGCGCGTCGCATTGTCCATGGCGCTCATGCGCGCGCCCTGCTCGGAGGCGGCGTTCTCGAGCAGCGCCCGGAGGATTTGCGTCGCGATGTTAAGCGGCAAAAGGTCGGCGAGGATGTCGGCCTCGTCGGGCTCGTATTCATAGACCGCGCCGCCAAGCGAGGCTTGCGTCGAGGTGGCTTCCTTTGGGATCTCGGCGGGGATGATCCGCAAGGCGGTGGGGATCTGGCTGATCACCGAGCGGAAGCGCGAGAAGAACAGGGTCGCCACGTCGAATTCGCCGGCAGCGAACCGCGCCAAGACGTTCTCGGCGATTCTCTCGGCGTGCTCGAAGCCGAGATGCTTGACGCGTCTGAGCTCGATCACCTCGACGATCTTCGAGGCGAACAGACGCTTGAGCTGGTCGAAGCCTTTCTTGCCGACGCAGAGGATCTTCACCTCCTTGCCGTCGTTCAACAGGCGAAAGGCATGATCGCGGGCGAGCCTGACGATGGAAGAGTTGAAGGCGCCGCAGAGACCGCGCTCGGCGGTGCACACCACGAGGAGGTGCACCTTGTCCTTGCCGGTGCCGACCATGAGCGGCGAGCCGCCCTCGCGGCCTTGCAGCGCCGCTGCGAGGTTGGCGAGCACGGCCTCCATGCGCGTGGCGTAGGGGCGAGCCGCCTCCGCCGCGCTTTGCGCGCGCCGGAGCTTCGCCGCAGCCACCATCTGCATGGCTTTGGTGATCTTCTGCGTCGCCTTCACCGAGGCGATGCGGTTGCGGAGGTCTTTCAGCGACGGCATGGGTTAATCCCGGCGTGAAGGAGCGCGAGAATGCTCATACCTCCCCCTTGTGGGGAGGTCGACCGGCGTAGCCGGTCGGGTGGGGGGCTCTTCTGTGAATCACCCCACTCACCCTCCCCATCAAGGGGAGGGATAAAGATGTGTGCGAACGTGGAGAGCGCCAAACGCATCACGCGAAGGCCTTGGCAAATTTGTCGACCGCAGCCTTCAGCTTGTCGCCGGTCTCCTTGGAGATTTCCCGCTGGTCGCGGATGGCGTCGAGCACGTCCTTGTGCTCGGCGCGCATGTAGCGAAGCAGCTCGGCCTCGAAGCGCGACACCTCCTTGACCGCGATCGGATCGAGATAGCCGTTCACGCCGGCATAGATTACCACGACCTGCTCCTCGACCTTCATCGGCGAGAATTGCGGCTGCTTCAGCAGCTCGGTGAGGCGGGCGCCACGGCTGAGCAGGCGCTGGGTGGTGGCGTCGAGGTCGGAGCCGAACTGGGCGAAGGCCGCCATCTCGCGATATTGGGCAAGCTCGCCCTTGATCTTGCCGGCGACCTGCTTCATCGCCTTCACCTGCGCGGCGGAGCCCACGCGGGACACCGAGAGGCCAACATTCACCGCCGGGCGGATGCCCTGATAGAACAGGTCGGTCTCAAGAAAGATCTGCCCGTCGGTGATGGAGATCACATTGGTCGGGATATAGGCCGACACGTCGTTGGCCTGCGTCTCGATCACCGGCAGCGCCGTCAGCGAGCCCGAGCCATTGTCCTTGTTAAGCTTGGCAGCGCGCTCGAGCAGCCGCGAATGCAGATAGAACACGTCGCCGGGATAGGCCTCGCGGCCAGGCGGGCGGCGGAGCAGCAGCGACATCTGACGGTAGGCGACGGCCTGCTTCGACAGATCGTCGTAGAAGATCACCGCATGCATGCCGTTGTCGCGGAAGAACTCGCCCATGGTGCAGCCGGAGAAGGGCGCAAGATACTGCATCGGCGCGGGGTCGGAGGCGGTCGCGGCGACCACAATGGAATAGTCCATGGCGCCGTTGTCCTCGAGCACCTTGACGAATTGAGCGACGGTGGAGCGCTTCTG
>DATDLA010000333.1:0-6406 GCA_036519535.1 Methyloceanibacter sp. | reverse complement strand
ATCCTTCGATGCATAGACGACGCGGGCGCGGCGGGTGAGCCCCCACCAGACACCTTCGCTGTCGCGATAGGCCGCCGGGATCTCCTTCTCCAGGGCAGCTGAATGGACCACTTGGCCTACGCCAGCCTCCTTCGCCTGCATCAGATTGCCGACATCGACGGTGAGCAAGAGATCGGCGGGGCTGTTGCGCCCTTCCGCCGCCATGCGCTCGATCAGGCCCTTCTCGGCGAAGATCACATTGACCTTGATGCCCGTCTCCTCGGTGAATTTGTTGAAGAGCGGATCGATGAGATAGGGCTGGCGGTAGGAGTAGACGTTCACCTCGGCCGTCTCGCCAGCCTCGGCGGCATGGCCAAGGGCACAGACAAGAATGGCGGAGAGAAGCGCGAGCAGGACGCGCCGCGCGAAGGAAATTTGCATGCTCACCTCTCCAATGGCCCGGGGGTCAAGCACCCGGTATCGGATTGCGGCCTTTATGACTCAAAAAGGCACATTTCGGCTTAAGGCGTGAGCCGGCTACAAGTCAACGATAAAGTCATGATCTTTCGTAATTTAGAAGCCTTCTAAGCTTCATAATTCAAGTAAAAATATAAACGGCGCAATATAGCTGAATGCCTATGTGCAATTTCTTCGACCCAGCGCCAATAATTCTCGCAAGGAATGCAGTCTTCGCGCGCTTGAAAGATGAAATGCGGCCGGTCGCCGCAAGATGCGTTACGGCGCGGCGAGGCGGTCCTTGGCAAAGATCACATCGGCTGAGGTGCCGGCGCCGCGCTCGCTCGCGATGAGGAGCCGCGCCCGGTTTGCTTCCACGAGCGCCTTGGTGACGGGGAGCCCAAGGCCGGTTCCGGTCTGCTTGCGCGGCGCCGTGTCGAGCTGGTGGAAGGGCTGCATGGCGGCGGCGATCTCGTCCTCGGTCATGCCGACGCCGCCATCGTGCACGCGCAATCTCAAGTCACCGCCGTCGATCAATCTTGCCGAGACGATCACCTGGCCGCCGGCATTGGTGAACTTGATGGCGTTGGAGAGGAGGTTGAGCAGGATCTGCTTAAGCCGCCGCCGGTCGGCGATCACCGCCGGGAGATTCGGCGACAACGACGTCCTGAGCAGGATGCGCTCGCGCTTGGCGAGCGGTTGCAGACTGTTGACGCAAGCTTCGACCAGCTCGGGCAGATCGACCGCGGTGAAGTCGAGATCGAATTTGCCGGCATCGATCTTGGAAATGTCGAGCAGGTCGTTGAGCAGGCTGAGGGCGTAGAGCCCGCTCTGATGGATGTCCTCGACGTAACCCTTGTAGCGCGGATTGCCGATGGCGCCGAGGCGCTCCTCCAGCATGAGCTCGGTGAAACCGAGAATCGAATTGAGCGGCGTGCGCACTTCGTGGCTGACCTTGGCAAGAAAATCGAGGCGCCGCGCGACCGCGGCCGCATCGGACTCCTCCTTGTCCTCCTCGGCCTCGGCGACGGCCTGAGGCTCCGCATCGGCGGCCTGCGTCCCGGTGTCGAGCATGGCGCCATCGACGAGGCGAAGAAGCTCAAGCTCGCCGGCGAGCGATTTCACGTCGAAGCTGATCTTGAGGCGCCTGCGCCCGCGGGTCAGCGCCTCGACGGCGACAGTCCTCTCCCGTCCGTTTTGCGCGCTCGCGTTGAGCAGGGCCACGCCGCCGGGGACGATGGCCTCAAGGCCTCCCGCAGAGGCGAGCTCGTCAAAGGAACGGTAGCCGAAGGCATAGGCGAAGGCGGCATTGGCATGCACGAGGTCGCCATGGGCGAGAATGCCGATCGCCGCCGGCATCGCTTCGAGCAGCGCCTCGATGCTGGCGCGGCTCAAGGAGAGTGTCTCGAGCCCGAGCGCACCGGCCGGCGACAGCGAGCCTGGCCCGCGCAACACGCGCCCTTGCACCGCGCGAGCAATATGCTCGAGCGCCTCGCGGTCTGCGTGCATATCGGCTTTCGGCCTTAACTGTACGGGATCGACCATCAAGGACCCTGTTGGGCCAGGTGAGCGTGATGACACATCACTTGCGTGCCCATGGGCCCAGCCGCCCACCGACGCCTTTGAGCTAGGATTCGCGCCGCCGAATCGACTCATCCACTAAATTTAGGCGAATCAGCTGCGTTGCATAGCGCGAAAGCGCTTCCGCGTCCGATTCTCAGCCAAGAAAAAATTGATCTCAATTGCTCAATCTTGCTCTTGCTTTTTCGCACTGCAGCAATTATTATTGCACTGCAGCATAGATGAAGCGGCCGACTTTCCCTCCGGCCGTGCCAAGAGGATGCGATGCCCCCCAAGACGAAAGGTAAAGACATGAACGCCACCTATTCCCCCCAGGACGCCGCCGAGCAGGCGCGCGATGCTTTCCGCAAAGGCGCCGAGCAGTTCGAGAAGTTGTCGCTCGACACCACCGTGCCTGAGAGCGTACGCGCTCTCGCCGAGAAGACCGTGAGCCAGACCCGCGAAGCCTATGAGAAAGGCAAGGATGCGTTGGAAGAGGCCGTGGATGCGCTCGAGCGCTCCTTCGACGCGGCTGGCCAAGGCGCCACCGCCTTCAACCGCAAGCTCATCGACATTGCCCAGCGCAATCTCAATTCCGGCTTCGACCTTGCCAAGAGTCTCGCCGGCGCCAAGAACCTCGCCGAGATTGTCGAGCTAAAGTCGGCCTTCATCCGCCATCAGTTCGACGTGTTTGCCAATCAGGCGGGCGAAATCAGGGCGCTGACCACCAAGATCGCCGCCGACACCACCGAGCCGATCAAGGCGCAGGTCACGCGCTCCCTCGATACCGTTCGGAAGTCGAGCTAAATCCGGCGTCGTTCCCCGGAAACCTGCGGAGACGACGTTTGAGAGTTGAGTAAAGTGTAAGAGTGACATGAGGCCCGGGCTTCGAACCCCGGGCCTTTTGTTTTGTTTAGCGTTCGGCCGGTAGGCTGGCGCAAGCCCGGCTCCCGCGCTTGCAAGCTTTTGCCGGTGCGCATAGGTTCCGGGCCAGGCTGGAAGATGATGCCGCCGTAGCTCAGTTGGTTAGAGCGCTTGACTGTGGATCAAGAGGTCGGTGATTCGAATTCACCCGGCGGTACCAGCGCTTCTGAGGCCATGAATATCAAATAAACGGATCCCTCAGACCTCGTTCACGTGGCCCCTTCTTAGCTCCTCCCAACCTAGGCCGGATAGACCGGGCCTGGGTTTTGAGGAGTTTTGTCATGGCCGTCCCGTCTCGGGCGAGGAGTGGTCTCAAGGTGCATCTCGATGGCGACGAAATCGTTGTTTGCAGGCGCGGAACCGTCTTTCTTATCGCTTTCAAGCAAGCTCCCCGTCAGCGGCGCCTGATCGTCACACGCAATTGGCTTCCCAACTTCGCTTCCAAACCCCTGGCCGAGTTTCGCGCCAAAGCGGTTCAGCTCGCGGTCATCAAGGCCCGGGCGCTGGGCGGGGGCGTTGTCGCCGCTTTGGCAAGCAAGCGCACCAAACCAAGCTCGTTGGCGTTCGATCACCGGCGCCGTTTCAACTTGCGATAGGAGGGGTGTCCCCGGCCCTTGAGCTGCAGCTTTGGTCTGAGCAGTCTGAGGCGCGCTGCGAACAAGCTTCGCTTATGACAATTTGACGACGCCATCTCTTCCGCAAGAGTGACATTGCAGCCCTTGCCGTGTTGCGAGCAAATTGGCAAAACGTGAGCGGTCAAGTCTCAGTGGAATTCGCGCAATGATCCGAACCGTTCTTATCGCATTGGTTTTTTCCGGCCTCGTGGTGGGGGGTCAGGCGAAGGCGGAGGTCATTGACGGGAGCAAGCTGTTCGCGGACTGCCGTGACGGAGATAACCCGAGCGCCCGCGACAGTACCTACAAGTGGGGAACGTGTTTTGGGTACATCAACGGTGTGGCAGACGCGTTGGTTCCCGCAGGACTGTATTGTTTGCCGGCGGGGGTGAAGGCGGGTCAAGTGCTCGACGTTGCCAAGCTCTACATCCAAGATCATCCGGACAAGCGATATCTGTCGGCGCCTCATTTGATTGTTGATGCGCTCAGGGAGAAGTTTCCCTGCAACTAGCGGCATTCCCGAGAGTGGCAAATCTCACATCCAGGACTCCGTTTGTGTCCTAGCCTCTGTTGCGCGGACAGGCCCGCGCTTATGGGCGGACCCAAGGCCTGTCCGTGGGAAGCCTCGGTCGACACCCCGCGGCTTCCGCCTTTCAGGCAGGACTTGCGTCCGATAAATTCGCGACGAGAGACTGCAGCGAGGGCAGGGCGCCGATGCCAGTCGGCGCCCTGTTTCGGTCATAGGGGGCTAGTCCCTAGCCTCTCATGTGACCGATGGCAGAAACCCGATGACGGAAAATTTCAGGACCACAGTGGACCCACTAGAAGGATTTTGGGCCCAAAGTGGACTCTCAAAATAAATTTTTGGGCCCAAAGTGGCCCATACTGGACAAGCGATAGCCGGCTGCCCACATCCCCGGCACCAATTTGCAAGAATACAACTTTGGAGAGAGACGGCCATGAAGTGGTCTCAGGCAATTTGCGCTTCCATTCTGGTTGAGGGGTTTTACTCGGTGTCACCGGACGACAGATTTGACCGGCGACTGGATTGGGGCGTTCCTCTTGTCCCGTCGGCGCCAGTGTTCAGACCGAACCTTTTCACCGCTGACTGGGGGCTTCCGCCGAAGCCGTTCCGGATCCGGCCCCAGAAATTGCAAAGCTGATTCGTCATAGAGCCCCGGATGCCACCGGGGCTCTATGTTTGAATCAGCCTTCACCCTGAAGCTTAGCGTGTCACGAGCTCAGTATCTCGCGAGCGAGGCTCGACGGCCGTCGCCGGGCTGCTCGGTGATGACCTCTGGAAGCAGCCGGACTAGCGCAGGCTGATGCCTGGCGAGAGGGCCCAAGCCGGCGCAGGCATGTCGATCCCAGGTCCTGGGATCGGGATCGAGTTCCCATAGCTCGACACGAATCCGCCACCGTCAGATTTCCCGGCGAGCGGCATGGCCAGAGAATGGGCCCTGTAATCCTGCACAAGAGATTGCGGCTGGGCGAGCAGCGACTGGCCATCGATGGGATCGCCGCTTCCCTGGGTTTCGAACGCCTGGGCAACGCCCGACGTGCCGATCAGCGCCGCCACGCCGCACAGCACCAAAACGAGACCGAGACTTCTCATGGTCAATCCCCCCGGATCCCCTGATCAATTGAATCAAGTTTACAAGCTCGGAGCGTGAATGCCAAGCCGGCAAGGTGGCAAGTGGACAGACTGGAGTCCCTAGTTTTTCCGCATGCGGCAAAGAGTCCGCCTCTTTTTGTCTTGCCGCGACACGGCTATCATCGCCTCTCACCGGGGCCCAATTATTCCCCGATTGAGAAGGCGGACCGGGCCCGTGTTGCCCATGGGGAACGACGTGGGTCTGCGGCCCAGGTGGTTGCTGGTGCGCTCCTTGCGGCGGCCGCTATTGGTGGCGTCCCTGGCGTTACTAGCCGCCTCTTCAGCAGTCTAGTCTCGCGTTGCAGAGCTGAGGGATTGCTTATTGCGACGGCGTTGGCTTCGGCCGGCGCCCATTTCCGCTTGGAAAGACTTGGGAAAGAAGATGAGGATGAAGCCGGGAGCGGCGACTGGTAGAACGTGTCGATGACCGCGCCCCGCATCCTCTACGTCGTCACCGAGGACTGGTACTTCCTTTCCCACCGCTTGCCGATGGCGCGCGCCGCCAAGGCTGCTGGCTACGAGGTGCATGTCGCGACGCGGTTGAACCGCGGCAAGGAAGTGATCGAAGCCGAAGGTTTCACCCCGCTTTCATTGTCGTGGCAGCGCGGCAGTCTCTCGCCGACGCACAGCCTCGCCGGCGTCGCCGAGCTGCGCAAGCTCTTGCGCGCGCTCAAGCCCGACATCCTGCACAATATCTCGCTCAAGCCGGTGCTGCTCGGCGGGATCGCGAGCCTCGGGCTTTCTTCCATCGCCGTGGTCAACAGCCTGACCGGGCTCGGCACGCTGTTCGTCGGCAATCATCGCAAGAGCGACCTTACCCGCCCGCTGGTCGTCGCCGCGCTCAAGGCCCTGCTCAAGCGACCGAACAGCCGGACCATCGTGCAGAATCCTGACGACAAGAGATTCGTGCTCGGCCTCGGCGTGCCGGAAGCGAGCGTCGATCTGATCCCGGGGTCCGGCGTCGACACGCAACATTTCACGCCGCTGCCCGAGCCGCCCCCGCCGATCACCGCGGCCTATGTCGGGCGCATGCTCGCCGACAAGGGCGTGCTGACGCTGATCCAGGCTTACTCGCTTGCCACCTCGCGCGGGGCGAAGCTTCAGCTCCTGCTTGCCGGCGATACCGACCGGGAGAATCCGGGGTCGCTCGCGCCCGAGCAGCTGCGCGAGTTTGCCTCTGCCTTCGGCATTCGCTGGCTCGGGCACGTCGCCGACATCC
>DATDLA010000332.1:0-2076 GCA_036519535.1 Methyloceanibacter sp. | reverse complement strand
GAACAAGGCCAAGGCGATGAAGGTGTTGCGCGCGAGGCTCTACGATCTTGAGCGGGCGAAGCTCGATGCCGAGCGGTCGCAGACCCGCCGCAGCCAGATCGGCACCGGCGACCGGTCGCAACGCATCCGCACCTATAATTTTCCGCAAGGGCGCATCACCGATCACCGCATCGGGCTCACGCTGCACAGCCTTGTCCTGGTGCTGGAAGGCAGAGGCCTCGACGAGATCATCGACGCTCTGATCACCGAGCATCAGGCGAGCCTGCTTGCCACGGTGCAGGAAGAAGGCTATGGGTAAGCCTCGGCACATCTCGTTGCCATTGCGTGGAGTCGCGGGCTTACCTGAGCGCTCCCACTCGCGCCCCACTCCGCCCTTGCGGGGGAGCAGGATCGGCGCAGCCGATCCGAGTGGGGTGAGGCGCGATGTCATCGGCGAGGAGTCTTTAGTTGGACCCCCCTCCCTATCCCTCCCCCACAAGGGCGGAGGGGAGAGCGAGCGGCCCGCTTCGTGCACAATCAGCGAGGCTGTCTTGGCGGCGGCGAGGCTCTTGCGGCAGGCGGGAATCGAGACGCCCGAGCTCGACGCGCGGGTGCTGCTTTGCCATGCGGCGGGCATGAGCCATGAAGCTTATGTCGGGAGGCTCAATTATGCGCTCGCATCTGACGCTACGGCGCGGTTCGGCGCCTATGTCGAGCGGCGGCTCGCCGAAGAGCCCGTGTCGCGCATCATCGGCGTCCGCGAGTTCTATGGACGCGCCTTCCGTATCGATGCGAGCACGCTCGACCCGCGCCCCGATACCGAGACGCTGGTCGAGGCCGCGCTGGCACTGGTCGACCGCGAGGGCCTGCGCGAGAGGCCGCTGAAGCTCCTCGATCTCGGCACCGGGAGCGGCTGCATCCTCATCACCCTGTTGGCGGAGCTGCCGCAGGCGAGCGGCGTCGGCGTCGATGTCAGCCTGCCGGCCCTCCAAACGGCGCGGAATAATGCGGATGCCCTCGGCGTCGGCACCCGCGCGAGTTTTGTCGCTTCTGATTGGCTTGAGGCCGTTGAGGGCAGTTTCGACCTGGTGGTGGCCAACCCGCCCTATCTGTCGGCGGCCGACATGGCCGGGCTCGCCCCCGAGGTGCGCGATCACGACCCCGGGCCCGCGCTCGATGGCGGTCCTGACGGGCTTTCCGCCTATCGCCGCATCGCGCCGGGTCTCCGCAAAGCCTTGCGCCCTGGCGGATTCGCCCTGTTCGAGATCGGCCATACCCAGGCCGAAGCCGTGTCGGGCCTCCTCGCTGGGGCAGGGCTTGCGCCGGAAGAAGCGCCGTGGCGGGACCTGGCAGGGCGCCCGCGGGTGGTCGCGGCGCGGTCGAGGGTTAAGGCTCCGTAAGAGCGGGAGGCCGCATCCGAAAAATTGGACTTGGAAAATTGAGAGGTTCGGGCTAGGTTCGAGGTCAGCGAATTGGAATGTTCTCGGCCATTGGCGTTAAGAGCGCTGGCCGGTTGCAGACGGCAACTAGAGCGGACATCTCTTGAACCTCGATCGTAGGGCGGCGTGCCTCTCGGGACGTTCAGGTGACGCTCAATCGCCCTTCTATTTTTAGGCTGGCTGCGCAATCAGGACGTTTATCGGCTCGGCGCCGGGTGATGCGCGAAGCAGCAGGATTGTATTTGCCGATCGCGGCCTGGGCCACCTGGAGCCGGCGCGGCTGGAGCGAGTGACGAGCGAACTTGGACGTTGAAGATCCGAGCAGACAACAACATCGAGGGCAGGGAAGAAGTCGCGGCCTGAGCCGCTTATCAGGGTTGCAATAGAAGCCTATGAGGCAAGGACAGCAGAATCGCCGGGGCCGCGGCCGTGGCCGCAAGCCCCAGAATCCATTGGCACGGAACTTTGAGTCCAACGGCCCGGACGTCAAAATTCGCGGAACCGCGGCGCATATCGCCGAGAAATACATGTCGCTCGCCCGCGATGCTCTCGCGTCCGGCGACATGATCGCGGCGGAGAGCTATTTCCAGCATGCCGAACACTACAACCGCATCATCATGGCGGCGCAGTCGCAGTTCGGCCCGCAGCATGGCGGCCA
>DATDLA010000331.1:0-4699 GCA_036519535.1 Methyloceanibacter sp. | reverse complement strand
GCGCTCGGCAAGGGGCTGATCTGCCCGCGCGACTCAGGCGCGGAGGCCGCCTGGGCCGCGACCGACATGACGATCCTGGCGCCGTCCAATCTGCTTCAGCTCGTCAACCACTTCAAAGGCCTGCAGACGCTGAAGCGCCCGATGCCGACGCCCGACCCCGGCGATGCGGCGATGCCGGACTTGCGCGACATCAAAGGCCAGGAGACCGCCAAGCGCGCACTCGAAGTGGCCGCCGCCGGCGGGCACAACCTCCTGATGATCGGGCCGCCAGGCGCCGGCAAGTCGATGCTGGCGAAGCGGCTCCCTTCCCTGCTCCCGCCGCTTCAGCCTGCCGAGATGCTGGAGGTGAGCATGATCAGGAGCCTCGCCGGCGACCTTGCCGGAGGGCGCATCGGCAGGACGCGTCCGTTCCGCGCCCCGCATCATTCGGCGAGCATGGCGGCGCTGGTCGGGGGCGGCACGCGCCCGCGGCCGGGCGAAGTGGCCTTGGCGCATCTCGGCGTGCTGTTCCTCGATGAGCTTCCGGAGTTCGCCGCACAAGTGCTCGATGCGCTGCGCCAACCGCTCGAGGCTGGCGAGACGGTGATCGCGCGGGCCAAACACCGCATCTCATACCCATCGCGCATTCAGCTCATCGCCGCGATGAATCCGTGCCGCTGCGGGCGCGCCGGCGAGCCCGGCTATGCCTGCCGTCAGGGGCGCGGTTGCGTCGAGCGCTATCAGGCGCGCATCTCAGGGCCGCTGCTCGACCGCATCGATCTGCAGATCGAGGTGCCCGCGGTCAGTGCCGCCGATCTCGTGCTGCCTGCGGCCTCGGAAGGAAGTGCCGAGGTTCGAGCCCGCGTTACCGCGGCGCGCAAGATTCAGGCCGAACGCTTCGCGGCGCTCAAGCACCGCACCAACGCCGATAGCGACGGGAGCCTGCTCGAAGACATCGCCGCTCCAGACCACGCCGGGCGCACCTTGCTTCGCGAGGCCGCCGATGCGCTTTGCTTAAGCGCGCGGGGCTATCACCGCACCCTGCGTGTCGCCCGCACGCTCGCCGATCTCGACGGCGAAGCCAAAGTCGCGCCCGCATCCATGTCGCCGAGGCCTTGAGTTATCGCGGCGAGACGTTGCGCCGGGCGCAGGCCGCGGCGTAAAATTCTTCTCGAGCCTCAATATCTTGGGACAAGCCACGACCGCGCCCGCAATATCCCCAGACTGTCACACAGTATTCGAATTGGTTTGCTAACCGGGCCTTGTTGTGGCCGAATCGGGGCTGCCGCGCTTGTAGCGTTGCTTCAGTCGCGTGTTGCGTCGCGCGGCCGCCTCAATTCACAGCGAGCCTTGCTGAGACATGGCAATGAAGCTGACACCCGGGCGCATCGCGGAGCGATTCCGCGGCGGCCCGATGTTTCCCGGCCTGATCTTTCCCATGCTCCCAGGACCGACGTTTCGGCCTTCCCACGGCGGTATCCTGCCCTTCACCGGGCGTTGGCGGTCGAGGCCGAGGCGCCTCGGGGCTTGGCATCCGCCGAAAATCTATGGCCGCATCGGCTCCCTCGAAGTGAGGCTCGCGCGCAAGAAGAGCGAGATCAGGCAGGCGCAGCGCCTCCGCTACAAAGTGTTCTACGAAGAGATGTCGGCGGTGCCCGGCGCGCTCGCCATGCTGTCGCGCCGCGACGAGGACGCCTTCGATCCCGTATTCGATCATCTGCTCGTGGTCGATCACGGCGACCCCAATGATGGCCGCCGCTGGCGGAGGGCGCGCGTCGTCGGCACCTATCGCGTGCTGCGCCAGGAGGTGGCTGACCTCAATGACGGTTTTTACACGCAAGGGGAATACAACATCCTGCCGCTGATCCAGGCGAAGGTCGCCGGCTACAGCTTCATGGAGCTTGGCCGCTCCTGCGTGCTCAAGCCCTACCGCAACAAGCGCACGCTTGAGCTGCTCTGGCAGGGCGTGTGGTCTTACGTGCGCGAGCACGGCGTCGATGTGATGGTCGGCTGCGCGAGCTTCGAGGGCACCGACCCTTGCGCCCACGCCATGGTCTTGAGCTTCCTCTACCACAACGCCCTTGCGCCGGAGGACTGGCGGGTCAGGGCGCATGAGCATCTGCGCGTCGACATGAACATGCTTCCGCCCGAGGCGGTCAACGCGAGGGCCGCGCTGAAAGCGCTGCCGCCTTTGATCAAGGGCTATCTCAGGCTTGGCGCCTATATCGGCGACGGTGCCGTCATCGACCGGCAGTTCGGCACCATCGACGTCCTGATCATCCTGCCGGTGGAGAATATCAGGACCCGCTATTTCGCCCATTTCGGCGCGCCCGACGAGGTCATTACGACCCTCGCGCCGGGGTTCGCCCTGAACTAGGCGCCGAATAAGCCGATTTGACGCTTCGGCTGCGCGTCCTTAGATTTCGGACGTTATGCGTCACACCGACATCAACGCCTTTCGACCCGTGAGCGACGGCGCCGTCGGCTTGCGCGAGCTCAACGAGCGCTCGCGCGAGATCTTCAAGCGGATCGTCGAGACCTATCTCACTACCGGCGAGCCGGTCGGCTCGCGCAATCTGAGCCGCGCGCTGCCCATGACGCTGTCGCCGGCCTCGGTGCGCAACGTCATGTCCGACCTCGAGGCGCTCGGCCTCATCTACGCCCCGCATACCAGCGCCGGCAGGCTTCCCACCCAATCGGGCTTGCGCCTGTTCATCGACGGCCTGCTCGAAATCGGCGAGGTGAGCGAGGAGGAGCGCAGCCACATCGAGGCCCGCATCGCCGGCAATGGTCGTCACCGCGCGGTGGAGGAATTCCTCGCCGAAGCCGGCGCCATGCTGTCGGGGCTTTCCGGCTGCGCCGGCGTGGTGCTGGTCGACAAGCAGAGCAAGACCCTGAAGCAGGTCGAGTTCGTCAATCTCGGGCCGGGCAGGGCGCTTGCCGTGCTGGTGAGCGAGGACGGCGATGTCGAAAACCGCATCGTCGCCTTGCCCGAGGGCCTGCCGTTCTCTTCGCTCGCCGAAGCGTCCAACTACATCAACGCGCGCATCGCCGGATTGACTTTGGCCGAAGCCCGCTCCCGCATCGAGAAGGAGATCGAGCAGCGCCGCGCCCAGCTCGACGAGCTTACCGCCCGCGTGGTCACCGAGGGACTTGCCACCTGGTCAGGCAGCGGCGACGAGCAGAAGAGTCTCATCGTGTGCGGGCGATCCCATCTACTCGAGGACGTGCGCGCCATGGAGGATTTGGAGCGGGTGCGGCTCTTGTTCGAGGATCTCGAAACCAAGAAGGATCTGATCCAGCTGCTTGGGCTTGCCGAGCGCGCCGAGGGCGTGCGCATCTTCATCGGATCGGAGAACAAGCTGTTCTCGCTCTCAGGCTCGGCGCTGATCGTGTCGCCCTTCGAGGATACCGAGCAGAAGATCGTGGGCGTGCTCGGCGTGATCGGCCCGACCCGACTTAACTATGCCCGAATCATTCCCATGGTGGACTATACGGCCAGGCTGCTGGGGCGCCTTGTCCCTTGATTTTTCGGGCCTCACGGTCGATATCCCCTAAAGGTTCCGGTATCCCTTCGTTAAGAGAGCCAATGTCCGACGAAAAAACCGACGGGCGTCCCGAAGAGCAGGCGGGACTTGCCAATACCGAAGCGCAAGCGCCCGACCCCGCGGCCCAGGCGAGCGCCGAGCTGACTGCGCTCATTGCCGAAAACTCCGACATGCGCGATCGCTTGCTGCGCACCATGGCCGACATGGAAAACTTACGCCGGCGCACCGAGCGCGAGAAGGCCGACAACGCGCGCTATGCCATCTCCAATTTTGCGCGCGACGTGCTCACCGTGGGCGACAATCTCCGCCGCACCATCGAGCATGTGCCGGCCGATGCCGCCGCCCAAGACCCGGCGTTGAAGAGCTTTCTCGATGGCGTGGAGCTCACCGAGCGCGAGCTTCTGAACGTTCTCGAGCGCCACGGCGTCACCCGCATCGATCCTGTCGGTCAGCGTTTCGACCCCAACTGCCATCAGGCGATGTACGAAGTGCAGAACCCGGACGTCCCGGAAGGCACCGTCGTCGACGTGATGCAGGCTGGCTATGTGATCGGCGACCGCTGCTTGCGGCCGGCGCTTGTGGCTGTGGCCAAGGGCGGCGCCAAGCAGGCGGCGCCGAGCCAGCCCGGCGACGGGCCGCCCAAGGCCGCGAATGACGACTTCCCGGGCAGCGGACCGCAAGGGGGCCGAGAGCCACATCGTGGTGAGCCACATCGCGGTGAGCCGCATCGTGGCGAGCCACCGCGCGGCGGTCATCCCGGCAGGGGCCCGCACAACAAGCACTAACCAGGCTTCGTCACCCGGCGCAGCGTCAGATTGAGGCGGCCGCCCTCCGGCAACAGAGCGGAGGTTCCGGGGAGGATCCGGTCGATGCCGTGAAAAGCAAGCCGGTCGGCGCCGCTGAGCACAACGACATCGCCTGACTTGAGCTCGAATGCGTGCGTCGGGTCTTTCCGCGTGAGGCCGCCGACCCTGAAGGCGGCGCTGTCGCCGAGCGACACTGACACCACCGGTGCGGCAAAGTCCTCCTCGTCCTTGTCCTGATGCAGCCCCATCTTGGCGTCGGCCACGTAGTAATTGACGAGGCAGGCTTCTGGGTCGGCCGGATAGCTCGCAACCTCTCGCCAAAGATCGAGCAGCGCCTGCGGCATCGCCGGCCAGGGCTTGCCCGTG
>DATDLA010000330.1:0-3144 GCA_036519535.1 Methyloceanibacter sp. | reverse complement strand
CATCGAGGCCAAGATGCGCGAGATCATCGCGCGCGACTCGCCCTTCACATGTGAAGTGATGGACCGCGCCGAGGCGAAGAAGCTGTTCGCCAAGATGGGAGAGAGGTTCAAGCTCGAGCTGATCGACGCCATTCCCCAAGGGGAGGAGATCAAGGTCTACTCGCAACGTGAATGGCTCGATCTGTGCCGCGGGCCGCATATGACCTCGACCGGCAAGGTCGGCAAGGGCTTCAAGCTGCTCAAGATCGCCGGCGCCTATTGGCGCGGCGACTCCAACAACCCGATGCTCCAGCGCATCTACGGCACGGCCTGGGCGAGCGAGGAGGAGCTTCAGCGCTATCTGCATCAGCTCGAAGAGGCTGAGAAGCGCGACCACCGCCGTTTGGGCCGCGAGATGGACCTGTTCCATTTCCAGGAAGAGGCGCCTGGCGCGGTGTTCTGGCATCCCAAGGGCTGGACCCTGTTTCAGGCGCTGATCGGCTATATGCGCCGGCGCCAGCACGCCTGGGGTTATGTCGAGGTTAACTCCCCCGACATGCTCGACCGCGCGCTGTGGGAGCAATCAGGTCATTGGGAGAAGTTCGCCGAGAACATGTACATCACCGAGACGCCCGACGAGCGCGTCTATTGCTGTAAGCCGATGAACTGCCCCGGCCATGTGCAGATCTTCAAGCATGGGCTGAAGAGCTATCGCGACCTTCCGTTGCGCATCGCCGAGTTCGGCAAGGTGCATCGCTACGAGCCGTCGGGCGCGCTGCACGGCCTCCTGCGCGTGCGCCATTTCACCCAGGACGACGCCCATATCTTTTGCACCGAGGACCAGATCACGGAAGAATGCGTGCGGCTCAACGAGCAGATGCTGTCGATCTACCGCGACTTCGGCTTCGAGGATGTGGTCATCAAGTTCGCCGACCGTCCGACGAAGCGCGTCGGATCGAACGACGTCTGGGACAAGGCGGAAGCCGCGTTGAAGCGGGCCGTGGAGGCAGCCGGGTTGCAATACGAGTTCAACCCCGGCGAGGGCGCCTTCTACGGTCCAAAGCTCGAATATGTGTTGCGCGACGCCATCGGCCGCGACTGGCAATGCGGCACCATCCAGGTCGATCTCAACATGCCGATGCGGCTTGGCGCCTTCTATATCGGGCCCGACGGCGAGAAGACCGTGCCGGTGATGATCCACCGCGCCATGTTCGGGTCGCTTGAGCGCTTCACCGCCATCCTCATCGAGCACCACGCCGGGCACCTGCCGCTGTGGCTTGCTCCGGTGCAGGTGACGGTCGCGCCAATCGTGTCAGACGCCGACGCCTATGCCACGAAGGTGCTGGATGCGTTGAAGCGCGCGGGGCTGCGGGCTGAGGCCGACCTCCGCAACGAGAAGATCAATTACAAGGTGCGCGAGCACTCGCTCGCCAAGGTGCCGGTGATGTTCGTGGTCGGCAAGCGCGAGGCTGAGGAGGGGACGGTCTCAGTGCGGCGGCTCGGATCGCAACAGCAGCAGGTTCTGCCGCTCGACGCTGCGATCAAGGAAATCGCGGCCGAAGCAGTGCCCCCGGATTTGGCAGAAGCCCAGGCTCGCGCGGCGTAGCACCATCGCCATTGCCAAAGGCCATACCGCTGTCCGGCGGGGGCGGAACGCCGGGCATGCTGGGCGTTCCGGGCATGGCCTCGGGCGAACCTGGCGACGCCACGGACTGGCCCGGAGGAGGCGCGGGCGGCGCGGGCGGCGGTTCGGTGATCGCCTTCAGGGCCTCAGGCGAGGCGGGCCCTGATTCCATCACGACCTCGATCTGCTTCGCCTGGCCCGCCGCCACGCTGAACTTGCTCGTGTAGCTTGCACCGTTGTGGTTGGCGACGACGGCATAGTCGCCGATGGCGAGAATATAGGTCGGCAGCGCGCCGGTATTTTCCTTCACCACATCGCCCGTCGTGGTGAGGATGCTCCACTTCGTGTCGGCCAAAGCCTCGCCACCCGGACTCTGCACCAATTTGAAGGTGACCGGGGCGGCGGCGTGCTTCACCGTTGCTTCGGTGATCTTGCCGGGCTCAACGGTCACGTCGGCCCGCACCGTCGCATTGGCATCACCATAGGTGCTGACCAGGTGATAGGCGCCGGCATTCAGTCTGACGACAACGCCGGGCTTGGCGTCGTCCAGGATCTTGTGCCGATTGCCGAACTGATCCTCTTCATCGGAGAGGACATCGAAATGGACGCTCGAGGCGGGAAGCGTTTCGCCAGTCGCGAGCACGGCCGCGAGCTTCAGCCCTCCCGTGTTGAGGACAAACGTCTCCTCAAGAGATCGGCCACTCTCGACTTTGATCTTCTTGGTGAGGTTGGAAAGGCCGTAGGCGGCGTTGACCAGGTATTCGCCAGGAACCAAGGCTGCTGTCGGCATGGCCTCACGATGCGTGCTGACGAGCTTGCGGGCGCCGTTAGATCCCGGCTGCGGCGTGAACACCCGCCAGATCAGCCCGGTTTTGACCTGGGGTCCGGCTTCGGTGAGCAGGGCCTTGAAGGTCACAGGGACCGGTGCGGATTGCCCTGCGCCCGTCGCGGCCGGCGCGGCCGGCGTCCGAGCCGGGGCAGCACTTTCCTTCGGCGGAATGGCGGCGAGCTTCGGCATATCGGTCTGGGCCGGTGGTCCAATCGCTTCGGATGACCGAGGGCCTTGCGCGAGGCTCTTCGGTTGCGCGTTTTTCGCCTGGGCGGTTTCCACGGGCGCGGTCGGGGCGGACGGGCTTGGCGACGCGGGCGTTTGTGCGGCAGGCGCAGGCGCCGGCGACGGCGTTTGCGGCGCGGCGGTTGCGGGGGCCGGAGTTGCTGCAGCAATTGGTGGAGCAGGCGGAGGGGCGCCGGGGGCTGTTGCCGGTGCGGGTGCCGGCGGAGCCGGAGCGGCGGGATTCGTCTTGGCCACAGGCACGGGTCGCGGCGCCGCTTTGCTTACGGCGTCGAGCACGGCGGCAAGGTCTTGCTTCAGGTCGTCGGCATTGGCGGCGGTCAGGAACTGGCCCCCGGTGGTCTTTGCCACGCAACCGAGGGCCTTGACGCTTTGCTTCGCCTTGGGGTCGAAGCCGATGACATGGATGCGCAAGCCCGGCGCCGCTTGCTTCAGCGATTTCACCGTGGCGCAGACATTGGCCTTGCAG
>DATDLA010000329.1:0-3219 GCA_036519535.1 Methyloceanibacter sp. | reverse complement strand
ACTTGGGGCCTTGCGCCCCTATCCCAATTGATGCGGGAAGAAGCCCAATGACCTTGGAACAAGGGTGCGACGGTCCTTGGACTTGAGCCCGCAGACCGTCGCAAGGTTGAGAATGAGGAAGCGCATCCGGGGGTCGCCGATTGCGCCTCGGGGTCCCGGCCCGAGAGCCGGAATCCTTGCAAAAAACCTAGCTCACGAGCTAACATGCACGTAGTGAAATCTTTTCAGTAGAATTATTTCAAATCATGCATCTCAAAGAGGTAGACGCCAATCTCCTCGTCATCCTCGACGCACTGCTCGTGGATGCGAGCGTTACGCGGGCCGCAGAGCGTCTGGGGCGAAGCGCGTCCGCCATCAGCCATGCCCTTGCCAAGCTTCGCGAAATCTTCGCCGACGAGCTGTTCGTGCGCGCCGGCCAGCGGCTCGTGCCGACGGCGAAGGCGCAGGAGCTTGCTCCCACCGTGCACGTCATTCTCGCCGGGATGGAGAGCCTGCTCCGTCCGGCCAAGCCCTTCGATCCGCGCGACGCCGAGCGCGACTTCGCCATGACCGCGAGCGAAGTCGGCGATTTGATTCTGGTGCAGCCGCTGAGGCGCCGGCTCGAAGCATTGGCTCCGTCGGTGCGCGTCGGCTGGATGCCGGGCCAGGGCGAGGAGACCATCGACGCGCTCCGTCAGGGGCGCTGCCATTTCGCCATCGACATCGAGGCGATGCCGTTGCCGGCGCCTGACATCCGCGTGCTCAAGCTCTATGACGACCGGCTCGCATGCGTCGCCCGTTCCGGCCATCCGCTGAGCGACCGGAAACCGGATGCACGGACCTTCGCCGCGAGCGACCACATCGCCGTGAGCGCGCTCCCCACCATCGAGCTGCTCGACCGCGAGCTCGCCAAGCTCAAAATTGTCTGCTCCGTCTCGGCGCAGGTTCCTTCGGTGCTTGCGGGGCTTCTGCTCACGCTCAACAGCGATGCGCTGCTCACGCTGCCAGCCTCCTTGGCGTTGATCCTGGAGAAGCAGTTCGCGCTTACGCGCGTGAAGATGCCGATCGAACCCGTCTCTTTCCCGGTGCGTCTCCTCTGGCATTCGAGCTACGATCGCGACGAATGCCACAACTGGGTGCGCGACGAGATCGCGGCGCTCGCCCGCGAGAGCCGACGGGCCGCGTGAGGTGGCTAGAATAGGGGCGCGAGGATACGGATGCCGAGACGTGCCCTGCTGTTTCTGACCTTGCTCTTCACCGCAATGCTTTCGCCAGGATCGAGCGCGCCGCAGGCGGCCGAGCCAAGCGCCATTGAGAGCGATCTCATCATCACTGTGCAGGGCGAGGAGCGGCGCGTCAGCCCCGATGAAGCGCTCAAGCTGCTCAACATTCCTTCAGCCAGCATCGCGCTGATCGATGAGGGACGCATCGCCTTCGCCCGCGCCTATGGCAAGGACGCGACACCTGAAACTCTCTATCAGGCGGCGTCACTCTCGAAATTCGTCGCCGCCATCGGTGCCATGCGGCTCGTGCAAGATGGCACGCTTGCGCTCGATCAGGACGTGAACGACAAGCTCACCGCGTGGAAGGTGCCGAGCAATTCTTTCGACGCGACTCACAAGGTCACCTTGCGCGGGCTGCTCAGCATGACCGGCGGCATCGGCGTGCCCGGCTTCCTCGGCTACGAGGCCGGCGTTCCAATCCCCACGCTCACACAGATTCTCGACGGCACGTCCCCCGCCAACTCGCCGCAGGTCACGGTGATCGCGGTTCCTGGCAGCGGCTATCGCTATTCCGGCGGCGGCTATGAGATCGCCGAGGCTCTGATGCAGGACTCGACGGGGAAGCCCTTCCCGCAACTCATGCAAGACCTCGTGCTTGGTCCCATGCGCATGACCGACTCAAGCTTCGACCAGCCGCCGAGCGCGGCTTTCGCAGGAAGAGCGGTAAGCGGCCATTTCAGCGATGGGCGAGAGCTCCCCCGCCGCTGGCACGTCTTTCCCGAGCACGCCGCGGCGGGTCTTTGGTCGACGCCGACCGACCTCGCCAAGCTCCTGGTGCAGCTTGCCGATGTCTGGCAGGGCCTCTCCTCGATCTTCCTTCGCCAGCAGACGCTGGAGGAGATCCTGACACCTCAGAATGGCGGGCCTTACGGCCTAGGTGCCGCAATTGCCGGCGACGGCGCCTCCCTCGTGCTCATGAAACGCGGCCAAAATATCGGCTATCAGGGTTATCTGATCCTTTACCCGGCGAGCGGCCAGGGAATGGTGGTCATGACCAACTCCGACAATGGCTCGAAGCTT
Source organism: Methyloceanibacter sp. (assembly GCA_036519535.1). Taxonomy (GTDB): domain Bacteria; phylum Pseudomonadota; class Alphaproteobacteria; order Rhizobiales; family Methyloligellaceae; genus Methyloceanibacter. The sequence continues at coordinate 937 of DATDLA010000329.1, read as the reverse complement.
GCCAAAGCCCTGATCAAGCGGGCGGCGGCGGCCTATGATTGGCCGGAATTGCCGCCGCTCGCCGACTGACCTCTCCACCCTCTCGCTTCCGTCACAAAGCGCCACTACATTATCGGGACGTCCCGCCGCGCCGAGGGCGGGCCCGGGAGGAGTAAAATGCCTGCATGGCTTCGCGCTGGCCTTTTCGCCGCGCTGTTCGTTTTTGTCGCCGCCCCCCTCAACCCCGTCCAATCCGCCGAAAAGACCTTCCAAGACGCCGCGCTTGACGACGCCGCGATCAAGCTCGAGGCGGATCTCAAGGATGAAGCGGGTGCCGTCGAGAATCCCGTCATCGCGCTCAGGAAAGACGCCGACGCCGCGCTCAAGAAAGGCGATCTCGACAGCGCCGCCAACCTCTACGTCCAGATCGTTTCGGTCGCGCCGAACGACGCCCAGGCCTGGCGGCGGCTCGCCGATCTCTGGATCAAGATCCCGGCCACCGACGAGGATGGCGGCTCCGACCGCTACGAGCGGGCGACGACCGCGTCCTATATCGCCTATCAGCGCGCGGGCACCGCTTCCGAAGAAGCTGATTCCCTCGTCATGCTTGCGACCGCTTACGGCAAGCGCAGCGAGTGGCGGCCGGCGCTGAACGCGCTTGCTCTTGCGCTCAAGCTTGACGAAACGCCGGAGCTGAAAACCACCTACGACTCCTTGCGCGAGAAATACGGCTTCCGCGTTTCCGACTACAGCGTCGATTCCGACGCCGCGTCACCGCGCGCCTGCTTCCAGTTCAGCGAAAGCCTGCCGAAGCGCACCGACTTCTCGCCATACGTTGCCGTGGCAGGCCAAGACAAGCCTGCGCTCTCCGTCGACGACCAGCAGCTATGCGTCGAGGGTCTGAAGCACGGCGAGAGCTATTCGGTCAGCTTGCGCGAAGGACTGCCCTCGACGGTCG
>DATDLA010000328.1:0-6294 GCA_036519535.1 Methyloceanibacter sp. | reverse complement strand
CTGGCCAAGCGGAACCGCGCCTCACCGATCCTCTGGTGCCTGACCGAGAGAACCGCGCGCGAATGGGGCGCGCCTTACGGACCTGGCCTTATCTCCTGCGGCCTCGACCCAGCGCTCGCTCTCATCGTCAAGGCACGCAATGCCATGGACGCGGCTTGGGCCTTGGAAGAGGGGCTGAAAGCCCGCTCCTTCACCGCAGCTCTCGGCCAGATCGAGGTGAAGGCGCCGCTGATCGCAAGACGCCTTGGGCTTGCCGCCCAGACGAGCCGCACCCCATGCCTGCTCCTCTCCGGTCATCAAGGCAGCGGGCTCCCCGGCACGCTCACCCGCTGGCGCGTGGCGGCGGAACGAACGAGCGGCGCCGCCTTCGATGCCTCAGCGCCCGGCGCGCCCGCTTGGCATCTCACGCTCGAGCGCTGCCGGGGCCTGGCGCCGGCGCGAAGTTGGACCGTGGAGTTTCGCGATGTCGCGTATGGTTTCCGTCTGGCTGCCCGCTTTGCCGATCGAGCGGCTGAAGCTGACAAGGAACGGCAAGCCGTTTCCGGTTGACCGGCCCTTCGCGCTCGTCGGCAGCGAGGACCGCGGGCTCCTGCTCACCGCGCTCAATCGCGCGGCTTTGCACGCGGGTCTTTCTCCCGGCTTGGGGTTAGCCGACGCTCGCGCCGTTTGTCCGCACCTCCTCACCGCACCGGCGGAGCCGGAGAAAGATGCCGCAAGCCTGCTCGCGCTCGCCCGCTGGTCAGGCCGCTACAGCCCCTCCCTCAATGTCGACGGCGATGACGGGCTGTGGCTCGACGTGTCAGGCGTGCCGCATCTCTTCGGCGGCGACCGCGCGCTCCTCGACGGCATGGCGAGGCGCTTCGCTCGCCTCGGCTTCACCGCGCGGCTTGCCCTCGCCGAGACCTTGGGAGGCGCTCATGCGCTGGCGCGCTACGCGCCCTCCTCTCCCATCATCCCGCAGGGAAAGATCGCCGAGGCCTTGGCGCCGCTTCCCATGGAGGCCTTGCGCCTTGACGGCGACATCACACGGTTGCTGAGGCGACTCGGCTTGAAGCGCATCGGCCAGCTCTACGATCTGCCGCGTGCATCGCTCGAGCGGCGGTTCCATTCGCGTGAAGCGGCCGAAGCCGTGCTTCATCGCCTCGATCAGGCGCTTGGGCGCCGCGAGGAACCGCGCACCCCCCTTCTTCCCGCGCCTGATTATGCGGCACGGCTTCCCTTCCCCGAACCGCTCATCACCCATGAGGGCGTCGTCGCCGGTCTCGATCATCTTGCGGAAAAGCTTTGCCAAGGGCTGACCCTCGCTCGCCGGGGCGCGCGGCGCGTGAGCCTCGCCCTCTATCGCGCCGACGGCACCTCTGCCGTCATCGACGCTGGCTTGAGCGCGCCGTCCCGCGAGCCTTCGCATCTTGCGCACCTCTTCGAGGACCGGGTCGGCGCCGTCGATGTCGGCTTCGGCGTCGATCTGATGGTGCTCTCAGCGCTCGCGACCGAGCCTTTGCTTCCCACCCAGACTGCCTTCGCCAGACGCGAGGATCGCGCGCGGCCGGAGCCGCTGATCGACCGCCTGGCGAGCCGCTTAAGCGGTGGCGTCGTGTGCCGGCTCTTTTCCCGCGAGAGCCATATTCCCGAGCGGGCGCAAGAGACGCTTTCCGCTTTGGCCAGATCTGTCTCCTGGCCGGAGCAAGGGGCGAGCAAACCACCGCGCCCCTGCCTGCTTCTTGCCGAGCCTGAGCCTCTCGACGTGCTCGCCGAGATTCCGGAAGGCCCGCCCGCCCGCTTCACCTGGCGCCGCGTCACCCGCCGCGTGGTGAAAGCTGAAGGACCCGAGCGCATCGCGCCGGAATGGTGGCGGGGTTTAGGATGCCGTGACCGCGCAACAAGCTCCATCCCTCCCCTTGATGGGGAGGGTGGCTCGGCTGAAGGCCGAGCCGGGTGGGGTGATGGAGTCTTCGGCAAGAAGCCCCCCACCCGGCTTGCTACGCAAGCCGACCTCCCCACGAGGGGGAGGTATGACCGAAGTGGCGAAGGAGTGAAGGAAAAAAGCAGCGACCTTCCCTCGCGCCCGCGCGACTATTACCGCATCGAGGACGAGGATGGACGCCGCTACTGGGTATTCCGCGCTGGTCTCTATCAGGAGGCCGCCAAAGATCTTCCCGCCTGGTATCTGCATGGGGTGTTCGGGTGACCACTCTTCCGTCATCCCGACGAAAGTCGGGATCCAGAGCAACTTGCTCTGAATCTGTAGCAATGGATTCCGGCTTGCGCCGGAATGACGAGTCATTGCCATGACCCGCTACGTCGAGCTCGACGTCACCACCAATTTCTCCTTCCTGCGCGGCGGCTCGCATGCCGAGGAGCTGGTGGCGACGGCAAAGGCACTCGGCCTCGAGGCCATTGCCGTCACCGACCGCAACACGCTCGCCGGCGTGGTGCGCGCTCATCTTGCGGCAAGGGAAGTCGGCGGCATCAAATTCATCGTCGGCGTCCGCCTCGATCTTGACGACGCGACGAGCCTGCTTGCCTACCCAACGGACCGCGCCGCCTATGGCAGGCTCTGCCGCCTGCTCACGCTTGGCCAGCGCCGCGCCGAGAAGGGCAAGTGCACGCTGCATCTCGACGATGTCGCCGCCCATGCCGACGGCCTCATCTTCCTCGTCCTTCCCCCCGATGAATGGATTGTCCCTCACCCTTCGAGACGGCGCTTCGCGCCTCCTCAGGGTGAGGAAGCCGAGGTCATTTCTTTTTCTCCTCATGCTGAGGAGCGCTGCGTCAGCAGCGCGTCTCGAAGCATGCCGCCGACAGGAGGGAATTTCGAACCACAACTCCGTCGCATCAAGCAGGCGCTCGGGTCACACACGCGGCTCTACCTCGCCGCCAGTCACTCCTATCGCGGCGACGACCGCGCCCGCATCGAGGCGCTGGCGCAACTGGCGGCGCGCGTGGGCCTTCCCCTCGTCGCCACCAATGCGGTGCTCTATCACGCCGCCCATCGCCGGTCCTTGCAGGACGTGCTCACCTGCATCCGCGAGAAATGCACTATTCACGAGGCTGGGCTGAAGCTCGAAGCCAATGCCGAGCGGCATCTTAAGCCGCCGCAGGAGATGGCGCGGCTGTTCGCCGGCTATGAAGATGCACTTGCCCGCACCATAGAGATCGCCGACGCGTGTGCCTTCTCCCTCGACGAGCTGAGATACGAATATCCCGATGAGCCGGTGCCTGACGGCAAGACGCCGCAATCGCATCTCGAAGATCTCACCTGGGAAGGCGCCGCCTGGCGTTTCCCCGGCGGCATTCCCGACAAAGTGCGCGACACGCTTCAGAAGGAGCTCGCTCTGATCGAGGAGCTCGACTACGCGCGCTATTTCCTCACCGTCCACGACATCGTGCATTACGCGAGGCACCTCGACATTCTCTGCCAGGGGCGCGGCTCGGCGGCGAACTCCGCCGTCTGCTATTGCCTCGCCATCACCAATGTCGACCCGACCGAGATCGACCTTCTGTTCGAGCGCTTCGTCTCGCCGGAGCGGAAGGAGCCGCCGGACATCGACGTCGATTTCGAGCACGAGCGGCGCGAAGAGGTGATCCAATATATCTATGGCCGCTATGGCCGCGACCGCGCCGGCATCGCCGCCACGGTGATCTCCTATCGCGGCCGCTCGGCCGTGCGCGAGGTCGGCAAGGCGCTGGGCTTGAGCGAGGACACCGTCGCTGCACTCGCCACCACCATCTGGGGCCTGAGCAACTCCGCCTTGCCTGAGGAATATGTCCGCCAGGCCGGCCTCGATCCATCCGATCCGCTGCTCGCGCGCTGCCTCGAGCTGACCCAGGAACTGCTCGGCTTCCCGCGCCATCTCTCCCAGCATGTCGGCGGCTTCGTGCTGACGCGCGGGCCATTGTCCGAAGTCGTGCCCATCGGCAACGCCGCCATGGAGGACCGCACCTTCATCGAATGGGACAAGGACGATCTCGACGCGCTCGGCCTCTTGAAAGTGGATGTGCTCGGGCTAGGCATGCTGACCTGCATCCGCAAAGGCTTCGCCTTGCTGAAGGAGCATTACGGCCGCGACCTTTCGCTCGGCACCGTGCCGCCCGACGATCCTCTCGTCTACGACATGCTGTGCCAGGCGGATTCGATCGGCGTGTTCCAGGTGGAGAGTCGGGCGCAGATGAACATGCTGCCGCGGCTCAAGCCGAGAAAGTTCTACGACCTCGTCATCGAGGTTGCCATCGTGCGCCCGGGTCCTATCCAGGGCGACATGGTTCACCCCTACTTGCGCCGCCGCTGCGGCGACGAGGCGGTCGAGTTCCCCTCGCCGCATCCGGACCATGGTCCCGCCGACGAGCTGAAGCAGGTCCTGGGCAAGACCCTCGGTGTGCCGCTGTTCCAGGAGCAGGCCATGCGCCTTGCCATGGTGGCGGCGAAGTTCTCAGGACCGGAGGCGAACGAGCTTCGCCGCGCCATGGCCACCTTCCGCCGCCGCGGCACCATCGACCGGCTGCATGAGAAGATGGTCGGCCGCATGACGGCGCGCGGCTATCCGGCCGAGTTCGCCGAGCGCTGCTTCAACCAGATCAAGGGCTTCGGCGAATACGGCTTCCCCGAGAGCCACGCCGCGAGCTTCGCCTATCTCGTCTATGTCTCGGCCTGGCTCAAATGCCATTACCCTGCGGCCTTCGCCGCGGCGCTGCTCAACTCCCAGCCCATGGGTTTCTATGCGCCGGCGCAGATCGTGCGCTGGGCCCGGGACCATGGAGTGGAGGCGCGCGAGGTCGACGTCAATCACAGCCTGTGGGACTGCACGTTGGAGCCCGCCCGCGCTCAAACAGCGCGAACCCACGAGTGGGGAAGCGCGGTAGCGCAAACAGAAAATGAATTCGCACTGCGTCTCGGCATGCGGCAGGTTGATGGAATGCGCGAGGACGATGTGAAGGCCATCGTCTCGATCCGCGACGGCATTCCATCTGAATTCCTACCTCATTTGTTTGCTCCGCCCCTCGCCAAACGCTCTACCACTCCTGCTGCAAATCTCTTCCGCGACGTGCGCGACCTGTGGCGGCGGAGCGGCGTCGGCCGCGCCACGCTTGAGCGCCTCGCCGCGGCTGATGCCTTCCGCTCGCTTGGCCACGATCGCCGCCAGGCTCTGTGGGAGGTGCGCGGCCTGCCGAAGGAGCTGCCTCTTCCGCTGTTCGATCATGCTGTGGCGAGCGAGTCCGGCGCCGAGCCTCAAGTCACGCTTCCCATCATGCCGCTCTCCGAGCATGTGGTGAACGACTACCGCACCTTGCGGCTTTCGCTCAAAGCCCACCCGATGAGCTTCCTCCGCGCGGCAATCGCGCGGGAAAATATTCTCTCTTGCGCCGATCTCAAGCGCACGCGTGACGGCGCCCGCGTGAGCGTCGCAGGCGTGGTGCTGGTGCGTCAGCGCCCAGGCTCCGCCGCTGGCGTGGTGTTCATGACCATCGAGGACGAGACGGGGGTCGCCAATTCGGTGATCTGGCCGAAGGTGCTGGAGCGGATGCGTAAGGTGGTGATGGGCGCGAGGCTCGTCGTGGTGCATGGCCGCGTGCAGCGGCATGAGGACATCATTCATGTCGTCGCCGAACGCCTTGAGGATCGCAGCGATTGGCTGCGTCTCCTCGACGAGGAGGCCGACAGCATGAGCGTTCCGGTCGCCAATGCCGACGAGGTGAAGCGCCCAGACCCGGGCTCTTGGCGCTCGCCGCCGGACGAGAAACAAGTGCCCTTTCCCGTGGCTCCGGCAGATCACGTCAAGCGGCCGCTTGCCTCCCGCGAGACATCACATCCCCGCTGGCACCCGCGCCGTCACCCGCGCGCCGAGCGCATCATCCCCAAATCCCGCGACTTCCATTAGCCATTCACCTCTCCTCATTGGGGAGAGGTCGGCACGAGCTTGCTCGTGCCGGGTGAGGGGGTTCGCGCGATGCGGACTCAAACACCCCCACACCCCAACCCTCTCCCCCCAGGGGAGAGGGGGGTCCAGGCGGTGCCTTCATGATGCCGCGGAGAGGTGCAAGTAGAGCCAAACCCGCTATGCTGCCCCGCATGATGCAGACCGCTCCACGTATTTTGCTTGCCGTTTCTCTGGCCCTTGTCCTCGCTTTCGGCGCGGCCACGGACACGAGAGCCTATGACCGCCCGGAAGGCTCAAGCGGCTTCACTCAGAAGACGCTCGCCAAGGCCAAGCGGCACATGGTGGTGGCGGCGAACCCGCTCGCCGCCGAAGCCGGCCTTGCCATCCTGCGCAAAGGCGGCAGCGCCGTCGATGCCGC
>DATDLA010000327.1:0-5997 GCA_036519535.1 Methyloceanibacter sp. | reverse complement strand
ACGAAGAAGCTCGAATGCGCGCCTGGGCAGAAGGAAAAGGTGACCGCGGCGATCAACACCTATGTCCAGTCGGCCCCGCCACCACCGGCGGCACCCGCGCCCCCGGCAGCGGCGGCGGCGCCCCAGGCTGCTACCGCCCCGGCTCCGGTCGCCGGCGGCGCCAATTGACACTTTCTGCACATTCCGTGTAACAGAGCGCGGGCGGCGCTTGCGGACCTCACGTTCGGAGCGCTCGAAGGCGAGGCCCAACGGCCTTTAGCCCTTCAATCGCAAATGGCTTTACGAGCAGCCGCGGTCCGGAAAGTCCGCGAGCACGCTCAATTCGGCTTTGGAGCTTTTCAGAATGACGAAACGTGTGCACGCGAAGCATAAGATCGACCGCAGGCTGGGCGAGAATATTTGGGGCCGGCCGAAGAGCCCTTACAACAAGCGTGAATACGGACCAGGCGAGCACGGCCAGCGCCGCCGCGGCAAGCTTTCCGACTACGGCCAGCAGCTCCGCGCCAAGCAGAAGCTGAAAGGCTATTACGGCAACATCACCGAGAAGCAGTTCAAGGCGATCTACAGCGAGGCGGCGCGGCTCAGAGGCGACACATCCGAAAATCTGATCGGCCTCTTGGAGCGCCGGCTCGATGCCATCGTCTATCGCGCCAAGTTCGTGCCCACGGTGTTCGCCGCCAGGCAGTTCGTGAGCCACGGCCATGTGCGGGTCAACGGCCGCCGCGTCAATATCTCGAGCTACCGCTGCCGCGAAGGCGACGTGGTCGCGGTGCGCGACAAGGCCAAGGATGCCGGCCTGGTGCTCGAATCGGCGCAGAGCCCGGAGCGGGACGTGCCGGATTATCTCGAGGTGGACCACTCCAAGATGACGGCAAAGCTGCTCCGCTCGCCGACGCTGACAGACGTGCCCTATCCGGTGATGATGGAGCCGAACCTCGTCATCGAGTTCTACTCGCGCTAATTGCTCTCATTACGCCCGCAAATCGTCATGGCCGGCCTTGTCCCGGCCATCCACGATTATAGCATCGACGAAATTCGTGGATGCCCGGGACAAGCCCGGGCATGACAGAACTCTGAGTGTAGCGTGGCCCCTACGCCGTCAGCGTCTGCGCGTTGTGGGCGACGCCCTTTTCGGTCAGCAGCTCCTGCAATTCGCCCGCCTGGAACATCTCGCGCACGATATCGCAGCCGCCGATGAAGTCCCCCTTGACGTAAAGCTGCGGAATGGTCGGCCAGTTGGAATAGGCCTTGATGCCGTCGCGCACGCTCACGTTGTCGAGCACGTTGATGTCTTTGAAATCGACGCCGAGATGGTTGAGGATCTGCGCCACCTGCATGGAGAAGCCGCATTGCGGCAACTGCTTCGTGCCTTTCATGAACAGCACGACGTCGTTGCTCGCGACCTCTCTTCCGATCCAGTCCTGAATCTCTTGTTCGCTCATCTCATCCGATCTCCTTTAGGACGGCGCCTTGGTCTTGAGCGCGAGCGCATGCAGCGCCCCGCCCATCTGACCTTTCAGCGCATCATAAACCATCTTGTGCTGCTCGACCCGCGATTTGCCGCGAAACGCTTCCGACACGACGGTCGCGGCATAATGATCGCCGTCGCCGGCGAGATCGTCGATCGAGACCGCCGCGTCGGGGAAGCGCTCCTTGATCAGCCGCTCGATATCCGCTGCCGCCATGGCCATATGCATCGTTTCCTTGGCTCGTCCCGCCGATCTTAGCTGCCGCCCATGAAGCGCGGCAACCAGCGCTCGTGCGCGGTCCGTAAGCTTGTGAGCGAAAGTGGCGCTTCGCCCGGAAGTTTCAAGGCGTCTCCTGTCGCCTTTCCAATGGTCCGCGCGGGAATGCCGGCCTTGGCTGCCTCATGCAAGATGCCTGCGGCCTCGTCCTGCGCGGCTGCGACCACGTAGCGCCCCTGGTCCTCGCCGAACCAGACGGCGTGCGCCGGAAGGTGGGCGGGCTGAGCTTCAAGGTCGACGCCGCGACCGCCGGCAAGCGCCATCTCGGCGACCGCAACCAAGAGACCGCCGTCCGAGACATCGTGCACGGCGGAGACTCGGGCCCCGCGGATCAGGCCCCTGACGAAATCCCCGGCGCGTCGCTCGGCAGCAAGATCGACCGGCGGCGGGGCGCCGTCATAACGCCCGGCGGCAAGCTCCTGATAGAGCGACTGGCCGAGGTGACTCCCCTCGGGCCCGATAAGGATCAGCGCGTCGCCGTCGCGCTTCAGAGCCAGCGTCGCCATCTTGGCGATGTCCGGGATCAGCCCGATGCCGCCGATGGCGGGCGTGGGCGGAATGGCGACGCCGTTCGTCTCGTTGTAGAGCGACACGTTCCCCGACACGACTGGGAAGGAAAGCGCCGTGCACGCGTCGGCCATGCCCTTCACCGCCTCGACGAACTCGCCCATGATCTCCGGCCGCTCCGGATTACCGAAATTCATGCAGTCGGTGATGGCGAGCGGTTCGGCGCCTACCGCAGTCAGATTGCGCCAGCATTCCGCCACCGCCTGCTTGGCGCCTTCGCGCGGGTCGGCGGCGCAATAGCGGGGCGTCACGTCGCAGGAGATGGCGAGACCCTTCTCAGTCCCATGCACGCGCACCACCGCCGCATCGCCGCCCGGACGCTGCACCGTGTCGGCCATGACCATGTGGTCGTATTGCTCCCAGATCCAGCGGCGCGACGAGAGGGCAGCGGAGCCCACCAGGCTCTCCAACGCGCCGAGCAGGCTGTTCGGCGCCGGCACATCCTCGGGCGCGAAGGCTGCCGGCTTCGGCCGCGGGGTCCAGGGGCGCTCATAGATCGGTGCTGCGTGCGCCAGCGCCGACAGCGGAATATCGGCCTGCACGGCGCCGCCGTGGCGCACCACGAGCTTTCCGGTATCGGTGGTGCGCCCGATCACGGCGAAGTCAAGCTCCCACTTCTCGAACACGCGCTCGGCGATCGGCTCCGCGCCCGGCTTCAGCACCATGAGCATGCGTTCCTGGCTCTCGGACAGCATCATCTCATACGCCGTCATGGCGGTTTCGCGGGTCGGCACGTGGTCGAGGTCGAGCTCGATGCCGACGCCGCCTTTGTCCGCCATCTCCACCGAGGACGACGTGAGTCCCGCCGCGCCCATGTCCTGAATGGCGACGATGGCGTCCTCCTGCATCAGCTCGAGACAGGCTTCGAGCAGCAGCTTCTCGGTGAAGGGATCGCCGACCTGGACCGTCGGCCGCTTCTCGGCCGACGCCTCGTCGAACTCGGCCGAGGCCATGGTGGCGCCATGAATGCCGTCACGCCCGGTCTTTGAGCCGACATAGACCACGGAGAGCCCAACGCCTTTCGCCGCCGACTTGAAGATGCGCTTGGCATCGACGAGCCCCACGGTCATGGCGTTGACCAGGATGTTGTCGTTGTAGCGCGCGTCGAAATTGGTCTCGCCGCCGACGGTGGGGACGCCCATGCAATTGCCGTAGTCGCCGATGCCGGAGACGACACCGGCGACGAGGTGCCTGGTCTTGGCATGGTCGGGCGCGCCGAAGCGGAGCGCGTTCATATTGGCGACCGGCCGCGCCCCCATGGTGAACACGTCGCGCATGATGCCGCCGACGCCGGTCGCAGCACCTTGATAGGGCTCGATATAGGAGGGGTGGTTGTGGCTCTCCATCTTGAACACCGCAGCCTGGCCGTCGCCGAGATCGACAACGCCCGCGTTCTCGCCGGGGCCTTGGATCACTTGCGGGCCCTTGGTCGGCAGCTTCCTCAGCCACAGCTTCGAGGATTTGTAGGAGCAGTGCTCGGACCACATCACCGAGAAGATGCCGAGCTCGGTGAGCGACGGCTCTCGCCCGAGCACGGCTGCGAGCAGCCGGTATTCGTCAGGGGAGAGGCCATGCTCGGCGACCAGGTCCGGCGTGATCTTCGGGAGGGGCTTGTTCATGCTGAGGAAGCGAATCGATTGGCTGCGGCGGGACTGAAAGGCGCGAGCTGAAGCCCTAACGGAATGGATTGCCGGGTCAAGCCCGGCGATGACGAAACCCACTACGCGGCGAGGCTCTCCACCAGGCCTTTGAACATCTTGGCGCCGTCGGTGCCGGAGAGCGCCGGATCGGCAAGGCGCTCAGGATGCGGCATCAGCCCAAGGACAGTTCCTGTCTCATTGTAAATGCCTGCTATGTTGCGCCGCGAACCGTTGGGATTGGCCTCAGGCGCGACGTTGCCTTGCGGATCGCAATAGCGAAAGGCGACGCGGCCCCCGCCTTCGAGGCGGGCAAGCGTCTCATCGTCGGCGAAGTAGCAGCCGTCCTTGTGCGCGATGGCAAACTTGACCACCTGGCCTTTGTCGTAGCGGCCGGTGAAGCTCGTGTCGGTGCGCTCCACGCGGAGATGCACGTCCTTGCAGATGAATTTGAGCGTTGCGTTGCGCATCAACACGCCGGGAAGCAGCCGCGCCTCGGTCAGCACCTGGAAGCCGTTGCAGATGCCGAGCACGGGCGTCCCCGCCTTTGCCCTCTTGATCACCTCGCGCATAACCGGGGAATGTGCCGCCATGGCGCCCGAGCGGAGATAGTCGCCATAGGAGAAGCCGCCTGGCAGCACGATGAGGTCGCTTTGCGGCAGCTCGGCGTCGCCGTGCCAGACCATGGCCGGCGGCCGTCCCGTCGCTGCCTCGAGCGCCACCGCGGCATCGCGATCACAATTCGATCCGGGAAAGACGATGACGGCAGCTTTCATGCCTGCTCAAGCCGCCTCGAGTTCATAGGCGTAATTCTCGATGATGGTGTTGGCGAGGAGCTCCTTGCACATGCGCTCGACCTCGGCGCGCGCGCGCCCCGGATCCTTCTCGGCGACCTCGACCTCGATATATTTGCCCTGGCGCACATTGCCGGCAGAGCCGAAGCCGAGGGCATGCAGCGCGCCTTCGATCGCCTTGCCTTGCGGGTCGAGCACCCCTGGCTTCAAGGTGATGGTGATGCGCGCCTTCACGAGCCTCAGTCCTATTTCGAGCGCACCAGCACCGGGCCTGTCTTCACCCGCATAGGATTGTCGACATGCAGCCCAAGCCTGCGCGCGACCTCCTGGTAGGCCTCGACCAGGCCCCCCATGTCGCGGCGGAAGCGGTCCTTGTCGAGCTTGTTCTGCGTCTCGACGTCCCACAGCCGGGAGCAATCCGGCGAGATCTCGTCGGCGAGCACGATGCGCATCTGGTCGTTCTCCCAGAGCCGGCCGAACTCGCATTTGAAATCGACGAGCCTGATGCCGACGCCGAGAAATAGGCCGGAGAGGAAATCGTTGATGCGGAGCGCGAGCGACATGATGTCGTCGAGCTCCTGCGGATTGGCCCAGCCGAACGCTGTGATGTGCTCCTCGGTGACCATGGGGTCGCCGAGCTTGTCGGACTTGTAATAGAACTCGACGATCGAGCGGGGCAGCGGCGTGCCCTCATCGACCCCGATGCGGGTGGCGAGCGAGCCGGCCGCGACATTGCGCACCACCACCTCGAGCGGGATGATCTCCACCTCGCGGATGAGTTGCTCGCGCATGTTGAGCCGCTTGATAAAGTGCGTCGGCACGCCGATCTCGCCGAGCTTCACGAACAGATATTCGGAGATGCGGTTGTTCAGCACCCCCTTGCCTTCGATCTTGTCGTGCTTCTTGTTGTTGAAGGCGGTGGCGTCATCCTTGAAGTGCTGGATAAGCGTGCCAGGCTCCGGACCTTCATAGAGAATCTTGGCCTTGCCTTCGTAAATGCGGCGGCGCCGGTTCATGTTACGTTCCTCTCACTCTTAGCGTCCGTCGAAGCTGACAACACCACCAGCGCGCGGAAACGAAATGCCCGTACCGCGCCTGTCGCCGATTGCTCTTCTGCGGAATCAACCCAGGGTCTGGGGCGACCTTAACGTAAGGGGAGGGGAGTGACAACGTCCGCTATCCAAGCGCCCCCGGCCTTCCGGGATTTGTTGATTTTCGAGCCTCCAGGCGGTATCCCTCGACCAAGGGAGAGAC
>DATDLA010000326.1:0-3324 GCA_036519535.1 Methyloceanibacter sp. | reverse complement strand
AGAGATGCCGGAGATCAGGCGGTTGCGGCGCGGGAAGTCCTTGCCCCTCGGGGCAAAGCCAGGACCGCGCTCGCTCAGCAAGAGCCCCTGTTCGCCGATGGCGCGCTGAAGGTCTGCATTCTCCGGCGGGTAGACCACGTCGATGCCGCCGGCGAGCACGGTGATGGACCCTCGCTCGAGCGAGGCAAGATGTGCGGCAGTGTCGATGCCGCGGGCAAGACCTGAGGCAATGACGAAGCCTTCAAGGCCGAGCTCGGTGGCGAGCTGGCGTGTCAGCTTCTGTCCAATGGCAGAACCGTTGCGGGCGCCGACCATGGCGACGATCGGGCCGTCGGCTAGCTCGAGTCTACCCTTGGCATAGAGCCGTCGGCTAGCTCGAGTCTACCCTTGGCATAGAGGAGTGGCGGCGGCGCATCGACATGGGAGAGCGCGGGGGGATAGCCCTTCTCCCCCATGAACACGAGACGCGCCCCGGCGCGTTCGGCCGCGGCGAGCTCAGCCTCAGCCTCAGCCTCGGTGAAGACGCGGATCGAGGGGCGGCCGCCGCGGCGCGACAGGGCAGGCAGGGCGTGAAGGGCCGCCTCGGCGCCGCCGAATTGATTGACCAGCGCCCGAAGGTCGCCGGGCCGACATTCTCGCTGCGGATCAGCCTGAGCCAGCTCAAGCGCTGGCGGTCGCTAAGCTGGATTGCTGAGCGAGTCGCGAGCATGCTACGGCCCGGATCAGATCTTTTTCGCGCCAATGCGCCCCTCCTCGCCTCGCAAAAGGCGTCCGATATTGTCGGCGTGGCGCCAATAGAGAAGCACGGTGAAGAGCAGGAACAACATCGCCATCCGCGTTTGTCCCATAAAGAGGAGCACGCAAGGGACTGTGGCGCTTGCCGCGAGCGCCGAAAGCGATGAGTAGCGGGTGAGGACAGCCACCAGTAGCCAAACCGCACAGAAGACGATCGCTCCCGGCCAATACAATCCAAGCAGCACGCCGATATAGGTCGCGACGCCCTTGCCGCCACGGAAGCCGAGCCAAACCGGGAACAGATGTCCGAGGAAGGCGCCGAGGCCGCCAAGGATCGCGGCATCAGCCCCGAAGCGCGCGCCGATGAGCACGGCGGCGGTGCCCTTCAACAAATCGAGCAGCAAAGTGAGGGCCGCGAGCGGCTTGTTCCCGGTGCGCAGCACATTGGTGGCGCCGATATTGCCTGAGCCAATGTCACGCAGATCGCCGTGGCCGGCGAGCTTGGTGAGAATGAGGCCAAAGGGGATCGAGCCGAGAAGATAGCCAAGCGCAAGCGCGAGGAGATCGAAGAGGCTCCAATCGGCCGCGAGCATTGTCGGTCAGACCCCGAAAAGAGAAAGGCTAACTGCCGCGCTCACCGTAGTTGTACACCGCGCGTCCGGCAACGAGGGTCATCAGGGCGCGTCCTTGCAGCCGCGCCTCGTCGAAGGGCGTGTTCTTCGACCGCGTGCGCAGGAGCTCGGGATTCACCACGAAGGGCGTGTCGAGATCGATGAGCACGAGGTCGGCCGGCGCTCCCTTGGCGAGGCGGCCGCTCGGAAGTCCGAGCAGGCGCGCGGGGTTCGTGGTCAAGGCGCGAAGCAAGGTGACAAGATCGACGCTGCCGTCGTGATGGAGGCGCAGTGCCGCGGAGAGCAGCGTCTCCACACCGATGGCGCCGTCGGCTGCTTCGGCGAAGGGGCGCCGCTTGCCGTCGGCGTCCTGGGGATCGTGGGCCGATACGATCACGTCGATATCGCCGCTCGCGACGCCCTCCACCATGGCGCGCCGGTCGTCCTCGGACCTGAGCGGGGGGCGCATCTTGAAGAAGGTCCGGTAGGGACCGATGTCGTTCTCGTTCAGCGTGAGATGATTGATCGAGACTCCGCAGGTCACGGGCAAGCCTTTGGCCTTGGCGGCGCGGATGATGTCGAGCGATGCACGGCAGGAGATCTGGCCGGCGTGATAGCGGCCGCCGGTCAGCTCGGCGAGGCGCAAATCGCGCTCGAGCATGATGGTCTCGGCCTCCCGCGGCATGCCTGGAAGGCCAAGCCGGGTCGCGACTTCGCCCTCGTTCATCACCCCGTTCTCTGCGAGCGTCGGCTCTTCCAGGTGATGGATGATGAGCGCGCCGAAGTCCTTGGCGTAGGCGAGCACGTTCCGCATCATCTTGGCGTCGGCGAGGCTCGTCTTGCCGTTGGTGAAGGCGATGGCGCCCGCGTCGCGCAAGAGACCGATCTCGGCCATCTCCTCGCTTTTCAGGCCCTTGGTCATCGCCGCCATGGGATGCACGTTGATCCGCGCCGTGTCGCGCGCGCGGCGCATGATGAAGTCGACCAGCGCCACGTCGTCGATGACCGGCTCGGTGTTGGGCATGCAGATGATGGTGGTGACGCCGCCGGCGGCCGCAGCCCGGCTCGTGGTGGACAGCGTCTCGCGGTGCTCGTGCCCCGGCTCGCCTGAGAACACCAGCATGTCGATGAGGCCGGGGGCGAGCACGTGCCCGGCGCAGTCGATCGCTTGCGCCTCGCCGACGGAGCCTGCGGTCACGTGAGCGCCCAAGTCGACGATCACGCCGTCAGCGGCCAGCACGCCGCCCTTCTGGTCGAGGCCGGTACCGGGATCGATCAGCCGCGCATCGAGAAGCGCCGTGGGGCGGCCGTTGCGATCGGGTGAGGGCTGCATCGTCATCAATGGTTGGGCAGGTGGCGGGCGAGCGCCTGAAGCACCGCCATGCGCACCGCCACGCCCATCTCCACCTGCTCGCGGATCACGCTGCGCTGATCGTCGGCCACGCTTGAGTCGATCTCCACGCCCCTGTTCATCGGCCCAGGATGCATGATCAAGGCATCGGGCTTGGCGCGGGCAAGCTTCTCGTGGTCGAGCCCGAAGAAGTGAAAATACTCCCGCTGGCTCGGCACGAGGTTCGACGTCATGCGCTCGCGCTGGAGCCTAAGCATCATCACAATGTCGGCATCCTTCAGCCCCTCCCACATCGATGAATAGACCTCGACCCCGAGCCGCGCGATGCCCGAGGCGATCAGCGTCGATGGCGCGATGACGCGGACGCGCGCGCCGAGCGTGTTGAGGAGGAGTATGTTGGAGCGGGCGACCCGCGAATGCAGGATGTCGCCGCAGATCGCCACGATCAACCCGTCAATGTGTCCTTTGTGGCGGCGAATGGTGAGGGCATCGAGGAGCGCCTGGGTCGGGTGCTCGTGGCTGCCGTCGCCGGCATTGATCACCGAGCAATCGACCTTCTGGGCAAGCAGCTCGACGGCGCCGGCGGCATGGTGGCGCACGACGAGGATGTCGGGGCGCATGGCGTTG
>DATDLA010000325.1:0-3415 GCA_036519535.1 Methyloceanibacter sp. | reverse complement strand
GAACCTCGGCGCCGCCTGCGAGCAGGCCGTTGATCAGCGCCGCCTTGATCGAGGCCGAGTAGGAGCGGTAGTCGTGGCCCACGACGACGCGCTGTGGCACGCCGCGCTCGCGCATCAGATCGGCAAGAGCGAGCCCCACTGCTTCGAGCCCGAGGAGATTGATCTCCTCAGGGTAGCGCCAGCGGGCGTCGTATTCCCGAAACCCGGTCGCCTTGACGAAGGGAAGGCGCTCGAATTCGGCCGTATTGGGTCGGAGATCCTGGCGCGGCTTGGGAAACATGCTCCCCCTGATAGGCGATTTTGGACGTTTCACCAACAGCGCTCCGCAGGGCGAGGTTCCCGCTGGCGAGAGCCGATCAACTCCGTCCTCAGCGTCAGCCGCGTAGCGTCAGAAAATCCCCGGAGAATTCGTAAGAGCGCAGCCGCCCGAGGAAGCTCATGCCGAGCAGGCTCTCGGTCAATGCCTTTGGCTCGGCCACGAGCGCATCGACATCTTCCCGCTGAAGCGGTCCGATCGCCACGCTGTTGAGCCGCACCCGTGCCGCGACCGTGCGGCCGTTCGCGGTGAGGACCGGCACGGTGAAGCTGAGCTTGCTCACGTCGATGCCGGCCTTCTTCGCATCCTCGGGGCGCAGCACGATGGTCGAGGCGCCGGTATCGACGATCATGGGAATCGAGATTCCATTGACCTCGGCCTTGGCGGTGAAATGGCCGTCGAGGCGCTTCCTGATCTTGATCTCGACCAGGCCGCCGGGGCTTTGCTCGACCACCATGGCGCTGCCGGGAAGAAGCTCACCGGCAAGGCGCCCGGCAATCGGCAGAAGCTCCTCGCGATAGGAGTAGAGGGTGACCAGCGCAAGCCCGAGCGCAAGCCACGTGACCGCATCGCGGAACATGGCGCCGGCCTGCCCCCGATAGCGGACCAACACTCCGCCGCCGATGAAGACGAGAAGCGCCGTCCCGAGCGCGACATAGCCGAAGGTGTTGCTGTCGAGATTGGCGATGGTGCCCGTGGAGTTGCTGACGAGCAGCATGGCTGCGAGCGCCAGGACAAAGATGGCAATCCACGCCGACACGATTTCTAGCCTTTCAGAGCCTCTAAGAGCGCGCTTTGCGGCCCGGCAAGAGAGTCATGATGGCGCGCCGCTCTTCCTTGCTCATGTCCGCCCAGCCGGTGATCTCATCGAGAGTGCGCCCGCAGCCGACGCACAGACCTGAGCAAGCGTCCATCTCGCAGACGTCGATGCAGGGCGTTTCCAAGGGAGGCTTCGGTCCGGTGGTCAACCAAGCCTATGTAGGGGGTGAGGCGCCGCCGGACAATCGCCTTTCCGCCACCGGGTTCAGGTCTTAGCGCCCGGCTCCCGTCGCACCGGAAGAGTTCTGCCGGTCCGTGAGCCATCGTGCCGGCTCGGCGATCCGCGGCAGCGTCTCCATGACGCGCTTGCGCGGAAAGCTCACTTTGACCTCGGTGCCCTGGCGAAGCCTGCTCTTCAGCTCGAAAGTACCGTCATGCAGCTCGGCCAGTCCCTTGGTGATGGGAAGCCCAAGCCCGGTGCCGCCTTCCGCGGTCTGATGGGCAAGAGACCCCTGGCCGAAGCTCTTCAGCACGCGCGGGATCTCGTTCTCGGGAATACCCGGCCCGGTATCATTGACGCTCAGGAACTGCCCTCCGGACTCGGTTTCGCCGATGGCGAGCGTGATCGTTCCGCCGGGCGGGGTAAACTTGATCGCATTCGACAGGAGGTTGAGGCAGATCTGGCGCATGGCCCGCTCATCCGCCCAGAGCTGAGGAAGTTCAGGCTCGAACTGCTCGATGATGCGAAGGGCTTTGGTCTCGGCGCGTAAGCGCAGCAGACGCTGGCAGTCTTCGACCACGGTGGCGAGCGTGACCGGCGCCTCACGCAGCTCGTAGCGGCCCGACTCGATGCGGGAAATATCGAGAATCTCGTTGATCAGATTGAGCAGGTGCTGGCCGCTTTGGTGGATGTCGTTGGCATATTCCTTGTAGACCGGGTTCTCGTGCGCCCCCAGGATCTCCGAGCGCATGATCTCCGAAAAGCCGAGGATGGCGTTGAGCGGCGTGCGCAACTCGTGGCTCATGGTGGCGAGAAAGCGGGATTTCGCCTGGCTTGCTTCCTCGGCGCGCAGCCTCGCTTCATCGGAGATCGATTTCGACTGCTCGAGCTCGGCGATGAGCGCGTCCTTCTCGGCGCGAAACCCGATCATGGCGGTGATCGTCGCGTTGGTCCCGTTCATCAGCCAGATGAAATAGACATAGACGCCGACGGCCATCGCCGCCATGGCCCAGTAGAACGGATTGTCGAGCAGCGCGAAGCGGACCACGATTGCCGCCGCCATCGGCAACGTGCCGGCGAACACGATCGACATGACCGGCGAGGCGAACAGCATGCGCATCGAGATGACGATGAGGAGAGCGGCAAAGACGAAGGTGTGGGCTGCTTCTCCGGCGGCGCCGGCGCTGACAAAGGCAACCGCTGCCCAGGACAGTCCGTAGAGAAACTCCGCGGCCGTCATCTTGGCGCGCCAGGCCTGCGGCTTGACCTCCTCCCGCGGCGTCTTGAGGAATTGCCGGCAAAGGCTGATGAGCAGGCCCTTGGCGAAGAAAACCGTGGCGAGCCAGAGCAGCAACTGCGCCGGCGGCGCCCAGAACATCGCGCCAACGGCCACGATCACCGCAAGCAGCGGCGTGGTCACCGCCGCCGACAGCTCGTTCCTCGCGAACATAAGCAGGAGCTCATAATCGAGCTCCGATTGGAAACCGCAGAGGGGGGTGAGCTTATCGTGGGCCTGCCGGCGCCCGCGGGAGATGCGCCGTTTGGCGTTCATTGCCGCCGAAGCGGCCGCACGAGCCTCGGCTGAAACGCCTGCTGTCATGCCTGTAAAGCCCGCAAACCCAACCGAACCTGGAAAAAGAGGGCCGTCGGCAGGAGCACGGGAGCGTCCTCCACCCCTTAACCAGGGCCCTGCGGATGACTATGTGGGGAAATTCCTAATGCGGCGTTTACTGTCGCTGCGCGCTGAAACGCCCATCCATGAATTGCGGCGGCGCTTGGCGTCTCGTAGAGAGGCAAGGTTCAAGGAGAGGCACCGTCCGGCAATCATGCGTCTTACAATCATAGGGTGCGGGGATGCTTTTGGCGCGGGCGGGCAGCTGCAGACCTCGTTCCACGTCCGTTCCGGCAACTCCACCTTCCTCATCGATTGCGGCGTCACGACCTTGATCGGGATGCATCGGCTCGGGCTCGAGCCCAACGAAATCGACATGGTGTGTGTCAGCCATCTGCATGGCGACCATTTCGGCGGTTTGCCCTGGCTTCTCATCGACGCCCAATATGCGAGCAAGCGGACGCGTCCGCTGATCGTCACCGGTCCCAAGGGCATCGCCGAACGCTTC
>DATDLA010000324.1:0-3669 GCA_036519535.1 Methyloceanibacter sp. | reverse complement strand
GTCTTGGTGACCTCGAGCTTGCCGTCCTTCATCGCAAGCCAGCACCAGCCTGATCCGAATTGGGTTTTGCCGGCCTCGATGAAGGCCTCGCGGAACTTGTCGAAGCCGCCAAGGTCGCGGTCGATCAGGGCGAGCACCGAGCCCGGCACTTTCTTGCCGCCGCCGGCCTTCTTCATCCAGGGCCAGAAATGATTGTGGTTGACGTCTTGGGCGGCGTTGTTGAACACGCCCTGGTTCTTGCCGTAGCTCGCCTTGACGATCTCCTCGAGGCCCATGCCCTCGAAACCTGAGCCAGGGAGCAGCTTGTTCAGCATGTCGACATAGGCCTGGTGGTGTTTGTCATGGTGATAATGAAGGGTTTCGGCCGACATATACGGCTCGAGCGCATCGTAGGAATAAGGGAGTGTCATGAGTTCGAAGGCCACGGCGGTTCTCCGGAGGTTTCGTGGAGAAAGTCGGCGGCAAGCTAATGGTTCCCGGAAGCCCGCGCAAGCAAGATAGGTTGGTGGAGGGTGGGCGCGGAGCCCCTGAACTCCGCGCCCGGTGCCGAGGAAGGTTCACTTCATCAGTTACAGGGATCTGACGCTTCGGACTGTGGGGGAGTGCGGCTGAACCGCGCATGAACCGGGCCTGCAGCATCGGTTCAGGAAAGAGGCTGAGGTCTACTTCACGAGACCTAGCAATTCCTTGAACTCAGGCGTGCCGGCTTTGCCCAGCCACTCGAACACCACCATCTCGCTGTCCACGACATCGACGCCGGTCTTCAGCAGGCGCGCGAGCGCGAGGCGCCGGCTCGACTTGGCGCGCGAGGCAACGGCGTCGGCGACCACGAAAGCCTCAAAACCCTGATCCTCAAGATCGATTGCCGTCTGGGTGACGCAGACATGCGCTTCGATGCCGCCGATCACCACCTGTCCCCGGCCCCTCTTCCGGAGTTCATGCAGACGCTCGCGCAAAACGTCGTTCTTCACGCAGGAGAACTCGACCTTGTCCATGACCGAGCCGGAGTTGCCGAGGGCTTCGCGCAGCGGCGAGACCGTCGGCCCAATGCCACGCGGGTATTGCTCGGAGACCGTCACCGGAATTTCCAGGGCTCTCGCCGCGCGCACAAGACGGATGCAACGCTCGACGACGCGCTCAGGGTCCGGCATCGCCGGCAGGAGCTTCTCCTGCACGTCGATGATGAGCAGCTGTGACTTGTCGCGGCTTAGCAGCATTGGACTTCACGGGCTGAGGGTAAGGCCGAGCTACTCTGACACAGGTTAGGTCTGGCCGCCTAGGCCCGCGATCTTCAACGCGAAGGCGTAGGCCAGCGCCACCTCCTTCAGCCGCTCGAATCGACCGGAAGCGCCGGCGTGTCCCGCGTCCATGTTGGTGCGAAGGAGCAAGAGATGGTCGTCGGTCTTGAGCGCGCGCAGCTTCGCTACCCACTTCGCCGGCTCCCAATAGGTGACGCGCGGATCGGTGAGACCGGCAAGCGCCAGGATATGAGGATAGGGTTGCGCCTTGACATTGTCGTAAGGCGAATAGGTGGCGATCGTTCGGTACGCCGCGGCGCTCTCGATCGGGTTACCCCATTCGGGCCATTCCGGCGGGGTGAGCGGCAGGCTCGCATCGAGCATGGTGGTGAGCACGTCGACGAACGGCACTTCGGCGATGATGCCGAGGAACAAATCAGGCGCCATATTGGCCACGGCGCCCATCAGCATGCCGCCGGCACTTCCGCCATGGGCCACGATGCCCCCGCGCGCGGTGAACGTTTCGCGGGCGAGATAGTCGCCCGCGGCGATGAAGTCGGTGAAGCTATTGGCCTTCTTCTCGCGCTTGCCGTCCTTGTACCAGCGGTAGCCCTTGTCCTTGCCGCCCCTTACATGGGCGATGGCGTAGACGAAGCCGCGATCAACGAGGCTCAAGGCGTTGGTCGAGAAGGCCGCCGGGATCGACATGCCGTAGGCGCCGTAGCCGTAGAGCAAGAGTGGCGCTGTGCCGTCGAGCGGAGTCTCTTTGCGGTAGAGCAGCGAGACCGGAACCGTCTTGCCGTCCTTGGCCGGCGCCATGACCCGGCGGGTGACGTAGTTGGCGGGATCGTGACCGCTCGGGATCTCTTGCGTCTTGCGCAAGATGCGCTCGCGCGTCTCCATGTCGTAGTCGAAGACCTGCGCCGGCGTCGTCATGGACGAATAGGTGAAGCGGAGCGTGCGCGTGTCATATTCGTAGCCCGGCGAGATGCCGAGCGCGTACGCTTCTTCGGCGAAAGCGATCTCGTGCTCGGTTCCATCGGCGAAGCGGCGGATGACGATGCGCGGCAGCCCATCTTCGCGCTCGAGCCGCACGAGATGGTCCTTGAAAGCCACGATCTCAAGGATGAGACGGCCCGGACGATGGGGCTCGATCTCGCGCCAATGCTCGCGACCGGGATTGTCCGCCGGGGCTTCGACGATGCGGTAGTCCTCGGCGCCATTAGAATTGGTGAGGATGATCAGCCGGTCGCCGCGATGCTCGACGGAATAATCACGCTCAGGCTCGCGCGGACTGACCAGGCGTGGCGCTGCCGACGGATTTTCCGCATCGATCAGACTGACTTCGGCGGTCTCGTGATCGTGCACGCTGAGCAGCAGGAAATGCCGGTCTTGAGTCGCGTTCAGACCAAGAAAGTAGCCGGGGTCCGGCTGCTCATAGATGAGCGCATCTTGTCCGGCAGAGCCGATAACGTGGCGCAAAGCCTTGCGGGGGCGGTGCTCGTCGTCGAGCCAGACATAGAGCAGCGTCCGGCTGTCGGACGCCCATTCAAAGCTGCCGTTGTTGTCGACGATCAGGTCATCGACAATGGCGCCGGTTTCCGCCTCGATGGTTTGGACCGTGTAGAACTCCGAGCCTTTGGTGTCGACGGCGTAGGCGATGAGCTTGTGGTCGGGGCTATGCGCGACATTGGCGATGCGGAAATAGGCGTGGTCCTTGGCAAGAGCGTTGCCGTCGACTAGAACCTGCTCGTCACCGCCATTCCGCTTCACGCGACAGAACAGTGGGTGCTGACCCCCGGTGATGAAACGCGTGTAGTAGGAGAATGTCCCGTCGGGCGCGGGAACCGAGGAATCGTCTTCCTTGATGCGGCCCTTCATCTCGGCGAAGAGGCGCTGTTGCAGCGCCCCGGTGTCGGCCATAACGTCTAATGTGTAAGCATTCTCGGCTTCGAGTTGGGCGCGAATGTCGGAGGCGAGCGCCTCCGGATCGCGCATGACGGCCTGCCAATTGGAGGCACGCAGCCAAGCGTAGTCGTCGATGCGAGCGATCCCGTGATGGGTCGAGGTGAGCGGCCGGCGAGGGGCGCGGGGAGGAGTTATCTTCATTGTTTACTTCCAATACCTTCCGAGACCGAGCGAACTACCGCAATTTTTCTTGGTAATACGCCAAATATTCGTCTTGCGCCGTCCCTAGTACTCCTACACAATCCAGCCTCGATTTGTAGGCAGGGGTGGCAGTCATGAGGGAAGGCAACAAGCTTACGGCGTTGGGCGTGGCGAAGAAGAAGACGCCGGGGCGCTACAGTGACGGGCATGGGCTATGGCTGCAAGTCTCACCTAGTGGCACCAAGGCGTGGCTGTTCCGTTACATGATAAACGGGCGTGCTCGCCATATGGGGCTAGGTCCGCTACACACTGTCAACCTCGC
>DATDLA010000323.1:0-2748 GCA_036519535.1 Methyloceanibacter sp. | reverse complement strand
CGAGCGCCGCCATCCGGGGCAGGAGAAGACCGGCCGGCAGATGACCCTCTCCTCCGATCTGATCTACGACGTGCTCCGCCAGCATGAGCCCGACCATATTCTCCTCCAGGCTGCCTTCGCCGACGCTGCAACCGGCCTCATCGATGTCGGACGCTTGAGCGGCTTTTTGCAGAGGATCCGGGGAAGAATCAGGCATATTGCTCTTGACCGGGTCTCGCCGCTTGCGGTGCCGGCCATGCTCGAGATTGGCCGCGAAAGCGTGCCGGGGGATGCGAGCGAAGCGCTGTTGCGCGAGGCAGTGGAAGATCTGATAGCGGAGGCGATGGGGGACCATGCTGCGCTTGATGTCTGAAGTTCTCGCCGGACGGCGGCCGCCCATCAAACTCGCCGGCCATTCCTTCCTGCCGGTCGCGGCCGGCGCCCTTTACTGGGAGTCTGAGGACACCCTACTCGTTGCCGACCTGCATCTGGAGAAGGGCGCGGCCTTCGCGGCGCGGGGCATGATGATCCCCCCTTACGACACGCGGAGCACGCTCCAGCGCCTTGCCGCCTGCCTCGACCATTTTGCACCGCGCCGGGTGGTTGCGCTCGGCGACAGCTTTCACCGCAGCGAGCTCGCCGGCCGGCTCAGTCCCGACGATCGCGCGGAATTGGCGGCGCTGCAGCAAGGCCGCGACTGGTACTGGATCCTCGGCAATCACGACCCTGATCTGCCCGAAAGCATCGGCGGCTTTGTCTGCCGATCGCTGATGATCGGCGGCGTCACCCTGTGCCACCAACCCTCGCTAAGCCGCGCCCCAGAGATCGCCGGCCATCTGCATCCGGTGGCGCGCATTGCCCGGCGGGGCGAGGGGATCAGGCGGAAATGCTTCGCCACTGACGGCCACCGCCTGGTGATGCCGGCCTTCGGCGCCTATGCCGGCGGGCTCAACGTGCTCGACGAAGCCTTCTCGCCGTTGTTCCATTGGCATCTGATGAAGGCGTGGCTGACGGGACGGACGAGCGTCTATCCCTTGCAGGCAAGCGTGCTGCTCCCCGATTGAATCATTCTCGCCGGAAGACGGTCCAGGCGAGAAGCCCCGCGCTCACCGCCATCAGCACGGCTAACAGCCCGTAGACGAAGGGATAGTGGAAGGCGAGCATGTAAACCACGCGCTCCATGCCGACCTTGTGCACCTGCAGGCTGCTCTGGCTCTGGCTCAGCAGCTTCCCATCGCGAAACAGGAACACTTGCGTGGTGTAGCGGCCGATCGGCACGTTGACTGGCAGTGCGACGCTACCCCTGAACAGGCTCCTGCCGATAAAGCTGATCGCATCGTCGGACTCCTGGAACAGCCCGTGTTCCTGCTGCAAGCCGATCAGGTTTGCGCGGAACCCGTCATCGGCGGTCTCGCCCTCGGCGGTCTTGCCGAAATCAAGATTGGAGAAGCCGATGCCGAGCTTTTTCAAAACGGTTTCCGAGGCCACCGCCCTGAACGGCCGCGAGGCGAGCACGGCATAGTAGCCTGGCACCGAGGGGAACGTTTCCGACGCGCCATTCATCCAAAGTCCGGCGATCCGTTCCTTGCGCCGGACAACTATGGGCCGATTTGGCCCGCGGATGACCATGATGACGTCGTAGGGGCCTTCGTCTAGCGACGGCGCGCGGGTGAAGTCGATGGAGCCGAACAGCACGATCTCGATGCCGGTGAAGTTTGACTGGATCGAGATCTCCCGGGTGGAGACGTCAGATTGGACTTGCTCGGCTCTTTGCGGCTCCGCCGCGAAAACTTGCTGCCCCGGAAAGAGCAGCACGGCGAGAAGCGCGAGCAAGAGTGCCGACCGCATGGTCATGCCCCCACCACGACTGGCCCGAGGCTGTAGAGGTCCTCTGGCTGCACCAGGAGGCCGATCAGCAAGCGCAACGCCACGGCAAGCACCATGACGGCAAGCAGGAGTCTCAGCTGTTCCCCTTTCAATTTCTGACCGGCATCGGCGCCGAACAATCCGCCGATCACCCCGCCGATGACGAGGAGCAGGGCGAGCAGGATGTCGAGCGAGTGGTTCAACACCGCGTAGAGGACGGTGACGACTGCGGTGACGAAAATGATTTGGAACAGCGAGGTGCCGATGACCACGTTGGTCGGCATGCGCAGGAGGTAGATCATGCCCGGCACGACAATGAAGCCGCCGCCCACGCCGAGGATCGAAGCGAGCAGGCCGACGATGGCCCCAAGGATCAGCGGCGGTATGGCGCTGATATAGAGACGCGAGCGCGGGAAGCGCATCTTGAAGGGCAGTCCGTGGATCCAGGTGTGCTCGCCTGGCTTCCGCGCTCTCCCCGGCAGGCCGGCGCGCGTCCGCCTTATGGCACTCACGCTCTCAACCAGCATGAGCGATCCGATGACGCCGAGGAACGTCACGTAGACGAGCGAGATGAAGACGTCGGCGTGGCCGAGCCTGCTCAACAGCCCGACGAGGAGCACGCCGGCAAAGGCGCCGACCACGCCGCCGATGATGAGCACGAGACCCATGCGGAAGTCGATATTGCCCCGGCGCCATTGCACCAGGGCCCCCGACACCGAGGAGGCGACGATCTGATTGGCGCCGGTTGCCACGGCGATGGCAGGTGGGATGCCTGAGAGCATCAGGAGCGGGGTGAGCAGGAAGCCGCCGCCCACGCCGAACATGCCGGAGAGAAAGCCGATGGCCGCACCAAGGCCCAGCATGACCAGGAGATTCACCGAGATCTCGGCGACGGGCAGATAG
>DATDLA010000322.1:0-2122 GCA_036519535.1 Methyloceanibacter sp. | reverse complement strand
GTTGGCGAGCGTTACGGCGTTGTCCCAAAGCCAGGTCATGCGCGGCTCCTACTCCGCCGCCACCGGAACGGAAGGCGCGAGCGGCCTCGTTGCTTGCGCGTCGATCCGCTCCTCGATGAGGTGGCGGAAATGGCGGATCAGCCCCTGCACCGGCCAGGCCGCGGCGTCGCCGAGCGCGCAGATGGTATGGCCTTCCACCTGGTAGCTCACATTGAGCAGCATATCGATTTCAGACTTCTCGGCCTGGCCCTTGGCCATGCGCTCGAGCACCCGCCACATCCAGCCTGTCCCTTCGCGGCAGGGCGTGCATTGCCCGCAAGATTCGTGCTTGTAGAAATAAGAGAGCCTGGCGATGGCGCGGATCATGTCGGTCGACTTGTCCATGACGATCACAGCCGCCGTGCCGAGCCCGCTCTTAAGCTCGCGAAGCGAGTCGAAATCCATCGGCAGGTCGTCGCATTGGCTCGCCGGGATGCAGGGCACCGACGAGCCGCCGGGGATCACGGCAAGCAGGTTGTCCCAGCCGCCGCGCACGCCGCCGGCGTGGCGGTCGATCAGCTCGTGCAAATCCACGCCCATCTCTTCCTCGACATTGCAGGGCGTGTTCACATGGCCTGACAGGCAGAACAGCTTGGTGCCGGTGTTGTTGGGCTTGCCGAGTGCCGCGAACCAGGTGGCGCCACGGCGCAGGATGTCAGGCACCACCGCGATCGACTCGACGTTGTTGACCGTGGTCGGCGCCCCATAAAGGCCGACATTCGCGGGGAACGGCGGCTTCAGCCGCGGCATGCCCTTCTTGCCCTCGAGGCTTTCGAGTAGCGCCGTCTCTTCGCCGCAGATATAGGCCCCCGCCCCGTGATGCAGATAGAGATCGAAGTCCCAGCCGTTGACGTTGTCCTTGCCGATGAGCTTCGCGTCATAGGCCTCGTCGATCGCCGCCTGCAGCACCTCGCGCTCGCGGATGAACTCGCCACGGATATAGATGTAGGAGACATGCGCCCGCATGGCGAATGACGCGAGCAGCGCGCCTTCGACCAACAAATGCGGATCGTGGCGCATGATGTCCCGGTCCTTGCAAGTGCCGGGCTCGGACTCGTCGGCATTGATCACGAGATAGTTCGGACGGCCGTCCGACTGCTTCGGCATGAAGGACCATTTGAGGCCGGTGGGGAAGCCGGCGCCGCCACGGCCTCTGAGACCGGAGGCCTTCACCTCCTCGATGATGGCCTCATGCCCGCGCTCGATCATGGCCTTGGTGCCGTCCCAGGCGCCACGGGCGCGCGCCGCCTTGAGCCGCCAGTCATGGAAGCCGTAGAGATTCTTGAAGATGCGGTCGGAGTCTTTCAGCATCACTTCCGTCTCCGGCCGGAGCTGTCGCGAAGGGGAGGCTTTGGCACGGCCGCCTCGCGCTCGCTTGCCGCGGCGCCGGGCTTCTTTGCGTCGTCGTCGATGAGAGCGAGCTCGACCTCTTCTGCGTAAGGCTCGCGCGCCGGCGCCTCGCCATAAAGTCCTTGCGCGATCAGCGTGGTCGGACCGCCAAACGGCTCGGAGGAATACCGGCCATCCTGCGGTCCAGGCTTCACTTTCCGGCCCTCGCGCAAGGCGACCAGGATCTCTTCGAAGTTCTCCGGCGTCAGATCCTCGTAATAGTCCTTGTTGATCTGCACCATCGGCGCATTGACGCAAGCGCCGAGGCACTCGACCTCGACCCAGGAGAACAGGCCGTCCTTGGTGACGTGGCCTGGCTCGCCGATCAACTTGCGGCAGGTGTCTTTCAGCGCGTCGGCGCCGCGCAGCCAGCAGGGGGTCGTGCCGCAGAGCTGCACGTAGTAGCGGCCGACCGGCGCCAGATTGAACATGGTGTAGAAGGTGGCGATCTCGTAGACGCGGATGTAAGCCATGTCGAGCAAGTCGGCGATATAGCGGAGCGCAGGCTCAGGCAGCCAACCGCCGCATTGCTCCTGCGCCCGCCACATGATCTGCAGCACCGCCGAAGCCTCACGCCCTTGCGGATATTTCTTGAGCTGGTCCTTCGCCCAAGCGAGGTTCTCAGGTGTAAACGCGAAGACTTCGGGCTGCTCGGCGGCGAGACGGCGGACGCTCATAGGCTCGCTTCTTCTTT
>DATDLA010000321.1:0-6075 GCA_036519535.1 Methyloceanibacter sp. | reverse complement strand
CTTCCTTCTTCTGCTGGTCCCACGACCAGGCGTCGGGCTCGGATTTGAACAACCAATAATTCATCGAGTTCACGCGTCTTGATTGCTTGGCTTGTTGAAGGTCCAGAACCAGGGGCGGATCTCGACCGAAGCGAACAGGCCTGCCTTCGCGAAGGGGTCTCTGGCGGCGATCTCCTTTGCCGCTTGCAGCGAGGATGCCTCGACGACGATCAGGCTGCCATTCATGGTTTCGCCGTCAACCTCGGTGAAGGGACCGGCGAGCTTGAGCGTATCGCCCAGGCTTTGCAGATACTCGATATGCTCGGGACGGTTCGCCTTGCGGATGGCGAGGCTGTTCGGCTTGTCGGTGCAGATCAAGGCGTAGAGCATCGCCGATCCCCTTTGCCAGCCAAGCTATTGCGGTGGCGCATGGCTGTCTAGCGAGGCGGGTGCAGAAGGCAATCTCCCTCCCCCTTTCAGGGGGAGGAGCATTCAGCCTTCCGGCCTGAGCGGCCGGGCGAGCAGGGCTTCGATCGCCTCGTCGACTGTGGCGAGGCCTGAGACCACGGCATGCACGGCCTGGGCGATCGGCATCTCGATGCCGCGCGCCGCCGCGATCTCCACCACGGCGCTTGCGGTATAGACCCCTTCGGTCACCGAGAGGCGCGCCTTCAACACCTCGCCCAGGCTCCGCCCTTCGCCGAGCGCGCTGCCAAGCGACATGTTGCGCGATTGTGGGCTGCCGCAGGTCAGGATCAGGTCGCCGAGGCCTGACAATCCGGTCATGGTCTCGCGCCGTGCGCCAAGTGCTGTGCCGAAGCGCATCATTTCGGCGAAGCCTCGCGTGACCAGCGCGGCTTGGGCGCTTTCGCCAAGCTTCTTGCCGACGACGATGCCGGCGGCGATGGCATAGACGTTCTTGAGCGCGCCGCCGATCTCGGCGCCGGCCACGTCATCGCTCCAATAACAGCGGAACGAGGCATGACTGAGGGCATGCGCAAGAGCGCGTCCATGCGCTTCGCTCGCGGTGGCAAGGGTCAAGGCGGCGGGAAGTCCGCGCGCGATCTCGGCCGCGAAGCTCGGACCTGAGAGCACCGCGGTGCGCACCTGCGGTAGGACCTCGGCGACCACCTGGGAAAGCAATTGTCCTGTCGATTGCTCGATGCCCTTGGCGCCGATCACGAGCGGTTGATCGTTGCGCATGTGGGGAGCAAGCTCGCTGGCAATGGCGCGGAGCTCCTGCGCCGGCGTGACCATGAGCACGAGGTCGCAGGCGGCGACGCCGTTGAGCTTGGCGGTGGCCTTGATGGCGGAATCGAGCGCCACCCCAGGCAAGTAAAGCGCATTTCGATGCTGCTGGTTGATCTCGGCGATGGTCTCGGGCTCGTAGGCCCAAAGCGTCACGTCGCGGCCAGCGCGGCGCGCGCTGACCCCAAGCGCCGTGCCCCAGGCGCCTCCCCCGACAATGCCGACGCTCTGCAGGGCCATGGCCTCCCGCTCCCCTAAGCCTGTCATACAGGAAAGGAGCACCGGTCGTCATCGGCGCGGGGCGAGAACGACATCAATCCTTGACGCCGGCGCCGATCGCCGGTGCAGCCAATGGGTCGAGCGGCCAGCGAGCGCGGGATGGCGCCGCAAGATCATCGGTCTGCCCGCGGGCAAGCCGCTCGGCCCCGGCCCAGGCGACCATGGCGGCATTGTCGGTGCAAAGCTCCGGTGGCGGCAGAATCAGCTCGAAGCCCTGTTCTGCGGCGACTCCTGCGAGGGCGGAGCGCAAGCGCTGATTGGCGGCAACGCCGCCGGCGACGACGAGCGCCTTTTGTGCCTTTGGCCCGAGCGCATCGACATAAAGCTCCATCGCCCGCCGCGTGCGGTCGCTGACCACATCAGCCGCGGCCTCCTGGAAGCTCGCGCAAAGGTCGGCAACGTCTTGCTCGCCGAGCGGCTCGCGCTTCATCGCCTCGTGCCTGAGCGCAGTCTTGAGGCCCGCGAGCGAGAAATGCGGGTCGGGGCGCCCGAGCATCGGCCGCGGCAAGGCGATGGTGGCGCGGCCGCGCTTGGCCGCCTCCTCGACGGCAGGCCCACCCGGAAAGCCGAGGCCAAGCAGCTTCGCAGCCTTGTCGAACGCCTCGCCCAGCGCATCGTCCAAGGTCGTGCCGAGGCGGGTGTAGGCGCCGACCTCCTTGACGATCAGGAGCTGGGTGTGGCCGCCCGAGACGAGCAGCAGCAGATAGGGAAAGCGCAACCCATGGGTGAGGCCGGGGGTGAGCGCGTGCGCCTCGAGGTGATTCACGGCAATGAACGGCAGCTCGCGCGCCAAGGCGATGGCCTTTGCCGTGGTGACGCCGACGATGAGCCCGCCGATCAGCCCCGGTCCTGCCGTCGCGGCAACGCCGTCGATCTCCTCCCAGTCGAGGCGAGACTCGGCGAGCGCCTCGGCGATGAGACGATCGAGCAGCTCAACGTGGGCGCGCGCCGCGATCTCGGGCACCACGCCGCCGAACTCAGCATGCAGCGCAAGTTGCGACCGCACCAGATTGGCGAGAATAGTGCCTTTGCCGCTCGCCTCGCGGCGCACCAAGGCGGCGGCGGTCTCATCGCAACTCGTCTCGATGCCAAGGACCACAAGGTCGCGCTTCTCTGGGACAGTAGCCATCATGCTTCTTTACAGGGTAAGACCGGGGCGATTGAAGAGTATGATGCCTTCCTTTCTATTTAAGACAATGGAGTCAAGCGCTTGGATGATCGCAAGCTTCTCATCGGGACGCGCGGAAGCCCGCTCGCTTTGTGGCAGGCGAACCATGTGCGCGCTCTGCTGATCGCTGCGCATGGCCTTGGTGAGGACGCCGTCGCGCTTGAGCCCATCACAACCTCAGGCGACCGCATCCGCGACAAGCCGCTGCGCGACTTCGGCGGCAAGGGGCTGTTCACCAAGGAGATCGACGAGGCCGTGCTCGGGAACAAGGTCGATCTCGCGGTACATTCCATGAAGGACCTGCCCACTGAGCTGCCTCCGGGCATTTCGATCGCTGCCTTGCTGCCGCGCGGCGACGTGCGCGATGCCTTCATCAGCGCCAGGGGTGAGTCGCTTGCCGCGTTGCCGCCTGGCGCGGTGGTGGGAAGCTCGTCGCTTCGCCGCCGGGCTCAGGTGAAGCGCCTGCGCCCTGACCTTCGCCTCATCGACCTCCGCGGCAATGTCGAGACGCGCCTTAAGAAGCTCGAGCAAGGCATCGTGGACGCCACGTTACTCGCCCTTGCCGGGCTCGAGCGGCTTGGCCTCACCGGCCATGTCACCTCGGTTCTGCCGACGGATGAGATGCTGCCGGCGGTGGCGCAAGGCGCCATCGGCGTCTCCTGCCGCAGCGACGATGGGGAAACGCGCGAGCTGTTGCAGGCGCTGAACGATGCCAGCACCGCCACCGCCGTCGCCTGCGAGCGGGCGTTCCTTGGGGAGCTCGACGGATCGTGCCGGACGCCGATCGCAGGCCTCGCCGAGATCGCGGATGGTACTTTGCGCTTTCGCGGTCTGGTGCTGACCCCCGAAGGGACCGAATGGCATGAGATCGAGCAGCGCGGCCTTCCCTCCGATGCCGTAAGCATCGGCGCGAGCTCCGGCCGCGAGCTGCTCGCGCTTGCCGGCCCAAATTTCCTCGCGAGCCTCAGGGCTCGCTAATCTGATGCGTGTCCTCGTCACGAGACCGGAACCCGACGCCACCCGCCAGGCCGAGCTCCTTGCTGCGCGCGGTCACGAGCCGGTGCTCGCCCCTTTGCTTGTCATCGAGTCCGCAACCGAAATGCCTCTCGAGCTTGACGGCGCCCAGGCCCTGATCGTCACCAGCCGCAATGCACTTCGCGTGCTTGCCACTCACCGCGATCTCGCCGCTTCCTTGCAACTTCCGCTCTTCGCCGTCGGCGAAGCTACGGCCAAGGCCGCGACCGAGCTTGGCTTCACCAAGGTGACCAGTGGGCCGGGAACGGGAGAAGCGCTATCGCGATTGATCGCGGAGATGCTTCCGCCAAATGCCGGTGCGCTCGTGCATCTTGCCGGCGAGACCGTTGCCTTCGACTTGAAATCGGCGCTGCAAGCCAAAGGCTTCACGCTGCGGCAGCCCGTCATCTATCGGGCGCTTCCGGCGACGAGGGTGCCGGAGAGCGCCCTGTCCTTGCTGAACGCTGGCAAGCTCGACGGTGTTATCCTGATGTCGCCACGGACGGCCGCGATTTTCGCGGCTTTGGTGGCGCGGCATGGCGCGCTAACGCAAGCTTCGCGACTTGATTGCTATTGCCTCTCGGCGGCGGTAGCACAGGCCGTTGAGCCGCTGCAGGCCAGGGCAATTGTGGCGGCGCGGCCATACGAGGAGGATATCCTTGCGCTCCTCGACTCAGAGGCGGCATCCTCGTAAGGATCGCATCCACGATTTGAGCATCGACGGTAGGCATAATGGCTGAGCCTTTTGGCGATCAACTTAACCCGAGTTGCGGCAAGCGCCCGGCGCCGACCATCGAGGGCACCGCGACCGAAGTGTCCATCGATCCCGCGCCAGGCGAGACCGGTTCGCCCGACCCTGCCACGGAGGCCGAAACATCCAATCCCGAAGGATCGGAGCCGAAGCACGGCCCCAAGAAGCCTCCGCCACGGACGAGCCCGACCGAGCTCAAGGGATTCTTCACTCATCTCGCTGCCGGGCTTCTTGGCGGCCTCATCGGTGTCGTGGCATTGTCGCTTGTCTGGAACAAGCTTCCGGCGCGGAACGCGGCAGCGCCGGACCTCACTCCGATCGAGGGCCGCCTGAGCAAGCTCGAAGCGGCACCGCCGCCGGCGGGGGACGTTGCGGTGCTTGGCGCGCTCGATGCCCGCATCAAGACCCTGGAGGACCGCAAGGCCGAGACGGCCCCCGACCTCGGAGACTTGCCGTCAAGGGTGACGCGTCTCGAGGAATCGATCAACGCCTTGGCCGAGACCGCCAAGGAGGGCGGCTCGGTGCCCGACGCGGCTGCGCTCGACGCAAAGATCGGCGATCTTGAGCAGAAGCTGCAAGGCAAGATTGACAGCGCGCTTGCCGCCCAACAAGCCGCAAGCACGACGGACCTCAAAGATGTGCAGAAAGAACTCGAGGCGCTGAAAGCAAAGCTCGGGGCGCTGGCCGAGGCGCATCTCGCCGGCGACACGTCCGACCTCGCCCCGCAGCTCACCACCCTCGATCAGAGAATTGCCAAGCTCGAAGCGGCCCTTCCCGAACTTTCCACCGCCATCGACCGGTCGGCGGCGAGCGCCAAATCCGGAGCCGCGGCGATCGCCTTTGCCAATTTGCGGAACGCGGTCGCCCCGGGGCGCCCCTACGCCGCGGAGCTTGCCGCGCTCAAATCTCTCATTCCCGACCCTGGCGATCTCGGCGCTCTTCCCTTGCACGCCGACACCGGCATCCCGACCACGGCCGCGCTCGCCGGCATCCTGACAAAGCTCGCCGAGACAAGCGCCGCCCCGCCGCCGGCCCCCGCCGAGACCTCGATCCTCGACAGCATGGTGGCGAGCGCGAAGTCGGCGGTATCCATCCGCCGCATCGGCGCCGACACGACCGGGGATGAGCCTGCCGCGGTGCTGGCAAGAGCCGAAGCAGCGCTAAGCCAAGGCGATCTTGCCGCTTCCATCAAGGAGGTCGAGTCGCTGCCTGCGCCAGCCCGCGACGCCTTTGCCGGCTGGCTCGACGATGCAAAAGCGCGGGCCTCGGCCAACGACAGTTTGAGCAAGCTCGAAAGCACGGTGCTCGCCTCCCTCGGCGGGGGCGGCGGCCCCGAAGCGAAGCCTTGAACCGATGATCCGCGTCCTCGTCTTCGTCATTGGCGTCATCGCCGCGGCCTTGTCGCTCGCTTGGCTCGCCGACCGGCCTGGCGCCATCACCATCGAATGGCTCGGCTACGAGATCAAAACCAGCGCCTTCGTCGGCACGCTCGCCCTTGCCGCTCTGGTGGTCACGCTGCTTCTTGCCTGGGCGCTGCTGCGCTATCTCTTCACGCGGCCTGCCGCCATCGCCGCCTATCGGCAAGACCGCCGCCGCCGCCAGGGCTTCGATGCGCTGACACGCGGGCTTCTCGCCA
>DATDLA010000320.1:0-3341 GCA_036519535.1 Methyloceanibacter sp. | reverse complement strand
TGAACGGCACCACGCTATTGCCGTCGCTCGATGTGCCTTCGGCGAACAGCACGACGTGATCGCCGGCCTCGAGCCGGCTCAGAATCTCGTTGGCCTTGTCGGTGACCTCGCTGCGGCGGGTGCGATCGACGAACACCGAGCGCTGCAATTTGGCGAGCCATTTCACGAACGGCCACGACGCCACTTCTTGCTTGGCCACGAAGGACACCGGCGCCACCGCCGAGAGCACGGTGATGTCGAGCCAGGAGACGTGGTTGGAGATGAGCAGCACGCCATGCTCGCGCGCCACGCTGCCGTCGACATGCAGGCGGATGCCGACAAGCCGGCAGACTTGGCGGTGGTACCAGTTGGGGAAGGTGCGGGCGTAACGCGATCCCGTCCACAGAAATAGAAGCTGCAGCGGCATCAGCGGAAAGGTGAAGGCGAAGAACGCCGAGAGCACCAGCCAAGCCCGTAATGCACGCATGATCCGCCACGCTAGCTCTTGTTCTCTTTCAGCGTTCCGGTCTTGAGCGGCGTGCCGAACAGCTCGAGCCGGTGGCCGATCAAGCGAAAGCCGAGCTCGCGCGCCACGGCCTCCTGCAAGCGCTCGATCTGCTCGTTCTTGAACTCGATCACCTCGCCGGTCTTCACGTTGATGAGGTGATCGTGATGGCCGTGCCCGGCAGGCTCATAGCGCGCGCGGCCGTCGCCGAACTCATGGCGCTCAAGAATGCCGGCGCCTTCGAACAGGCGCACGGTGCGGTACACGGTGGAGAGCGAAATGCGGGAATCGCGGGCACTCGCCCGGCGATAAACCTCCTCGACATCGGGGTGGTCGTCCGCCTCCGACAGCACCTTGGCGATCACCCGGCGCTGACCGGTCATGCGCATCCCCCGCTCGGCGCAGAGGCGCTCGATCCGGCTTTCCCGTGAGCCTGTCTTGTCCATCGCCAGGGCGCTCTCTCCGGACCTCGTTCATCATCTTAAGTCGAGCCTCAAAGGGCAAGACTGAAGATGTCCGCATCGGCGCCGTGCTCATAATAGCGCGGACGCCGCCCGACGACGACAGCTCCGAGAGATTGGTAAAGGCGGCGCGCCGCCGAATTTCCCTCGTCCACCTCGAGAAATAGCCGCTTTGATCCGGTGTCGCGCAAGGCTGACGTGGCGGCGCCAAGCAGCGCCCGGGCGAGTCCAAGGCGGCGGCAAGCCGGATCGACCGCGAGCGTCAGCAGCTCGGCCTCGTCACCGGCGCTCCTCACGATGAGGAAACCTTGCGGCGCTTGCGCTCGCGGGGCCGAGGCCAGCAGGGCAAGGCAGCCGGGAACGCCGAGAAACTGTCCGATCTCCGCCGCATCCCAGCTCTTGGCGAAGCACGCGGCATGAAGGGCGGCCATGGCTGACGCGTCGCCAGCACCGGCAAGGCGAATGTCGATCGGGGGCGCGGCTGTTCCCATCAGCGCCGCGCCACCGCCGCAGCGGCTTGCGGCTTGGCGTCGGGAGGCCGGAGATAGAGCGGGCGCAAGGTCGACAAGGGCTCGCCAGCCGCAAGAGCAAGCTCGGCGAGCGCCGCCGCATTTGGCTGCAGATCGGGAAGCTTTGCCTCCACGCGACGCCCGCGCGACATTGCCGCTTCCGCAACATGCGAGGCCCCGTTCCCTACCGCGGTGGCAAGCTCATCGGGAAGCAGGGTTGCCGCCTCGCCGGCTTCCATCAAAAGCGGACCTGCGAGCTTGCGGCCATCGGCATCGTAGAGCCCGAAATAAAGCCTCTCGCCCCGCGCATCGACGGCGACGGCGAAGGGCCTGCTTCCGCCGACCATCCCGCTCTCCAGCGCCGCCTTGGCCATCACGGTGAGCGAGTCGGTGCCCCAGAGGTGAGCGCCGGTGACGAGGGCAAAGCCGCGCGCCGCGGCGATGGCGATGCGCACGCCGGTGAAACTCCCTGGGCCCAAGGTGGCGGCGATAAGATCGAGTGTGGCGAAGTCGAGGCCGGCTCCCGTCATTACCTCGGCCACCATGGGCATCAGAGCCTCGGCGTGGCCGCGCGCCATTCTCTCCTCGCAAAGGACGATGCGCTGCGTGGCGCCGCCGGCGAGAAGCACTGCGGCGCTGCAGGCGCCCATGCTGGTGTCGAGGGCCAGGATGTTCATCGGGCTTCAGATGATGCGCGCCATCTCGTCGAAGCCGAAGCGCGGCGAGCGGGGGAATAGCACGGCCGCATCATCAGACCCTAGAGGCCGTTCGTCGCCGCCCTTATCGTTGGAATGGCGCGTTTGCTTCTTTCGCGACGTGGCCTCGGTCACACCGGGCGAACCTCCTGCACCTCCGGAATGAAGTGGCGCAGCAGATTCTCGATGCCGTGACGGAGCGTCGCCGTCGAGCTCGGGCAGCCTGAGCAGGCGCCGCGCATGTGCAGGAACACGATGCCGTCGCGGTAGCCCTGGAAGGTGATGTCGCCGCCGTCCTGAGCGACGGCTGGACGCACCCGCGTCTCCAGCAGCTCCTTGATGGTGTTGACGGTCTCGGCGTCCTCGGGCGAGAAAAACTCGCCTTCCTCGGCGCTTTCCGATCCCGCCTCACCCTCTGCGGCGACCGGTGCGCCGGACTGATAGTGCTCCATGATGGCGCCGAGAATCGCGGGCTTTAGATGCTGCCACTCGCCCTCGCCCTTCGACACGCTGATGAAATCGGAGCCCAAGAACACGCCGGTGACGCCATCGATCTCGAATAGGCGCGCGGCAAGGGGCGAATCCTTGGTCGACCCAGAATCCAGGAACTCGAGGGTCCCCTGCGCGAGCACGGGTCGCCCGGGAATGAATTTCAGCGTGGCCGGATTGGGCGTGGCTTCGGTCTGGATGAACATTGCTTGGCCTCTCGCTCTTCTAGCGCGCAAATCGGGGCGCACCAGCTTAGAATGGTTCTAGACCATAGTTGGGCTCAGGGGCCGCAAAGTCAAGGCAAGTCCACCGGTCAATCTCGAACTGAATCGCAGTAAACATTCGAAGGTGGGTTTGTGTCCGTTGCGCACCAACCGCGGCCATTGCGCTTTGATACGCGCCTACCCACTTTGCAAGGCTCGGTTGGCAAGAGACCGACTTTGCCGCCAGTTCTGGGGGTGACGCCATTGCCAGTCTTTGTCGCCTTTGCGGCCTTCATGCTCATCCTCTACGGCCACCATTTCGGCCTGCGCGTGCCGCCGTTGCCTGGCTTCGAGGGCCTTTTCCGCGCACCACGAAAATCGGCAGGCCAGAAATCCGGCGTGCGCACCGATGCTTTGGAGATGGTGCTCGACCACGACAGCGGCCACATGGACGGACGGTGTCTCAAGGGGCGATTCGCCGGAAGAGCCCTGTCCTCGCT
>DATDLA010000319.1:0-3129 GCA_036519535.1 Methyloceanibacter sp. | reverse complement strand
ATCATCGTCGACGGCGATGCCGGAGCCTATCTCGGCTCCAAAATGCGCGCAGGCAAGATCGCGGTGAGCGGCTCGGCCGGCGCGTTTGCCGGCGCCAGCATGCGCGGCGGCATGATCGACATCGCCCGCGATGCCGGCGAGAAGGCAGGCGGCGTGGCAGTGGGCGAAGCGCACGGCATGCGCGGCGGCAGGCTCTCGATCGGCGGCAAGGCCGGCGCGCTGCTTGGCGAGCGCATGCGCCGGGGGCTGATCGTTGGGCGCGGCGGCGCGGGCGATTATGCCGGCGGCCGCATGATCGCCGGCACCCTTCTGCTGAAGGGCCGCGTCGGCCGCTTTGCCGGCTATGGCTTGCGCCGCGGCTCGCTGATCCTCGAGAAGGAGCCGAAAGATCTGCTGCCGACCTTCGGCGATTGCGGGGTTCTCGATTTCAACTGGCTCCGCCTGCTCGACCGGCAGCTCAAGGCGAGCGATGGCCGCTTCAAGGTCGGCTACCGCGCTCGCAGGCTGATGGGCGACATGGCCGTGCTCGGCAAGGGCGAGATGCTGATCCTGGCCTAAAGGCCAAATCCCCGATGTTGACGTGCTCCGCTCCCATATGGGCTATGCTTGGAGCTAAAGCGGATGCGACCGGCACATTGAATGACCGCCACCCCTTTCATTCTCCTCGATGACAGCCTGACCGCGACGGCCCCTGGCGCGGCGGGGCGGACTTTGCTGTTCGAGAGGCCGGAACGGATCATCGCCGCCTATCGGCCAAGCGAGGTGGAAGCCGGGCTCGACGCCATCAGCGAAGGGCTTGAGCGCGGCCTCCACGCCGCGGGCTTCTTCGCCTACGAGCTTGGCTATTGCCTCGAGCCGAAGCTGAACGAACTATTGCCCGCGGACCGGAAGCAGCCGCTGTTTTGGATCGGTCTTTTCCGCGAGCCGCGCCGCTTCAACGATGCCGAGACCAGGGCCTGGCTTGACGCCAATGGCGCGCTCGAGCGCTCGACCATCTCGGACCTGCAGCTTTCCTGGACCCGCGAGCGATACACAAGCGCCTTTGAAGAGGTGCAGGACTTCATCGCCGCCGGCGACGTCTATCAGATCAACCTCACGCTGAAATATCGCTTCGCCTTCTCCGGCGACGCCGTCGCGCTTTACGCGGCGCTCCGCCGCAAGCAGCGGGTGCAGTACGGCGCGCTGATTAGCGCAGGCGATTTTCACGTGCTGTCGCTGTCGCCCGAGCTGTTCTTCCGCCGCGAAGGCAAGCACGTCACGAGCCGCCCGATGAAGGGCACCGCGCCGCGCGGACGCACGCCGCGCGAGGACGCCCGCCTCAAGACCTGGCTCACCGTCGATGATAAGCAGCGGGCCGAGAATTTGATGATCGTCGATCTCTTGCGCAACGATCTCGGCCGCATCGCCAAGATCGGCTCGGTCGAGGTCACCGACCTTTTCACCGTGGAAACCTATCGCACCGTGCATCAGATGACCTCGGGCATCACTGCCGAGCTTCGCGCCGATATGGGGCTCAACGACATGCTGAAGGCGCTGTTCCCGTGCGGCTCGGTGACCGGCGCGCCGAAGGTCCGCGCCATGGAGATCATCCGCGAGCTCGAGGCTTACCCGCGTGGCGTCTATACCGGCAGCATCGGCCACATTGCGCCGAACGGCGACAGCCAGTTCAACGTCGCCATCCGCACTCTGTTCATCGATGACGGCGGTGCTGGCGAAATGGGAATCGGGTCCGGCGTCGTGTCCGATTCCAAGGTCGATGCCGAATTCGAGGAGTGCCTGTTGAAGGCGCAGTTCCTCACCAAGGCTGATGCGCCTTTCGAGCTGATCGAGACCATCCGCTGGGAGCGGGGCATCGGCTTCCATCTGCTTGAGCGGCATCTGGTGCGGCTCCAGTCTTCCGCCACGCATTTCGGCTATCCCTTCGAGCGCGGCAAGGTGCTCGCCGCGCTGTCGGCCGAAGTCGAGAAGCTCGACGGCGACGTGCATATGGTGCGGCTCTTGCTCGCCGAGGACGGCGCCATCACCGTCACCTCGACCAGGATCGAGCTTCCCTCCAAGGACACGGTGTGGCGGTTCGCCATCTCCGATCAGCGGGTGGACGAGAAGGATGCGCTGTTCTTCCACAAGACCACGCGCCGCCAGTTCTTCGACCGCGAGATGGAGCGCCAGAAGGCTCTGACCGGGTGCGACGAGGTGGTCTTCCTCAACAAGAAGGGCGAACTGACCGAAGGCACCCGCACCAATCTCTTTATCGAGCTCGACGGGCGCCTGTTCACCCCGGCGCTTACCTGTGGTCTGTTGCCCGGCACCTTGCGCGAGGAGCTGATCGATTTGCCGCGCGCGGCCGCGAGCGAGGCGATCCTGACCCTTGCCGACCTCACCCGCGCCGACCGCATCTATCTCGGCAATTCCGTCAGGGGGTTGATCCGCGCCGAGCCTCTTGGGCTTGCGCGCGAGTCGAAAACCGCGCGCGAACTAGAGCCAGCTAGCAACTAGCGTCATGGGCGGGCTCGCCCTGGCCATCTACCGTCGTTCAAAACGTCGATGCCCGGCACAAGGCCGGGCATGAGGCTTTTACTTGAGTGGCTGAGAATCAGTCGCAGTGGTCGTAGCCGGTGCTGTGGCCGTAGCCGTAGCCTGCGCTGCGGCCGTATCCATAGCCTTGACCATAGCTGTGCACGTAGCCGTAACGGGGCGGGTGGACATAGGCGACATAGCCATAGACCTGAGTGTTGGTATGGGCCTTGGGAGCAGGCTGCTCGGCCTCTGGCGCGGGCGCCGGCTGCGGTGCGGCCTCGGCGGCGGGCGCCTCGGGCGCGGGCGGAGCACTCTTGGCCGGCGCATCGGCGGGGCCGTCGGCCACGGGCTTGATCTCTGCGGGCTTCTGGGCGGCAGGCGACGCGCCGGCGTCTTGCTCGTATTCGCCTCGACCACGATCTGACGCGTCCCGTCTTTTGTTTCGGCAGAAGGCTTCACATCCGCTGCGTGGGCTGCGAACGCGGTCAGCAGGATGATGGCCAGTGTGGCATAAGCGACAAGCGACAGGTAAGTGTAGCGAAGGAAATTTGTCATGGGTGCGATCTCCTCTTGCGTCGTAGAGCCAAGCTCACTCGAATCTCAGGAGACCTT
>DATDLA010000318.1:0-2547 GCA_036519535.1 Methyloceanibacter sp. | reverse complement strand
CGGCATCATCACCACGCGCGGCGGCATGACGAGCCACGCGGCGGTGGTGGCGCGCGGCATGGGACGGCCTTGCGTGGTCGGCGCGGGATCGGTGCAGATCGATCTTGAGCGCGAGACATTGAGCGCCGGCGGCGAGACCTTGGGCAAAGGCGACGTCGTGACCATCGACGGCTCGACCGGCCAGATCATCAAGGGCCGTGTGCCGACGCGCGAGCCGAAGCTTTCCTCGGACTTCTTAACGCTGATGGGTTGGGCCGATCATTTCCGCCGCATGAAGGTGCGCGCCAACGCCGACACGCCGGCCGACGCCCGCCAGTCGCTTGCCTTCGGCGCCGACGGCATCGGGCTTTGCCGCACCGAGCATATGTTTTTCGAGGAGGGCCGCATCGTGCCGATGCGCGAGATGATCCTCGCCGACGATACGGAGGGCAGACGCGCCGCGCTCGCCAAGCTCTTGCCCATGCAGCGCAAGGACTTCATCGAGCTGTTCGAGATCATGGCAGGCGCGCCGGTGACCATTCGCCTGCTCGATCCGCCATTGCACGAATTTCTGCCCCATGGCGAGGCCGCCATCGGCGAAGTGGCGGCGGCCATGGGGGTGAGCGCCGCGCGGCTGAAGCGCAGGGTCGGGGCTTTGAGCGAATTCAATCCCATGCTCGGCCATCGCGGCTCCCGCCTCCTGGTAAGCTTCCCCGAGATCGCCGAGATGCAGGGGCGAGCCATCTTCGAGGCAGCCATCGAAGCCGGCCGCAAGCTCGGGGCGAGCGTCGTGCCGGAAATCATGGTGCCGCTCGTCACCGCCAAGGCCGAGCTCGACCTCGTCAAGGAGCGTATCGCCGGCGTGGCGTGCGCGGTGGAAACCGAGCAAGGGGTCAAGCTCGCTTATTCGGTCGGCACCATGGTCGAGCTTCCCCGCGCCTGCATCAATGCCGGCGAGATCGGCAAGAGCGCCGATTTCTTCTCCTTCGGCACCAATGACCTGACCCAGACCACGTTCGGACTTTCCCGCGACGACGCCGGGCGCTTTCTCGGCGAATACACCGAGAAGGGGATCATCCAGCACGACCCCTTCGTCACGCTCGATCCGGCCGTCGGCGAACTCATGTGGATGGCCGTGGAGCGCGGGCGGAGGTCGCACCCTGACCTCAAGATCGGCATCTGCGGCGAGCACGGCGGCGACCCCGAGACCATCAGGTTCTGCGAGGACATCCGCCTCGACTATGTCTCCTGCTCGCCCTACCGGGTGCCGGTGGCGCGGCTCGCTGCCGCCCAGGCCGCCTTGAGCCTCGTGGTAAAGCCCCGTTAACCATGTCGCCAAAAGCCATTAGGCCTTCCCATTCACCATAATTTGTCCTAAATGATAGAGCAGCATTACTGTGAAATAGACGGGACTCCGGGCAAACCGGTGGGGACAAGAAGACCTAAATCGCTGCCCACCTTTTTGGCTGGTTTCATATTGGGGACAGATCCTTACGTGCGCCCAATAAGTGGCGCCGTCGGGGTACGCGAAAAGTCGCTTACGGGCATAAAGCGGGCTTTCGCGGACGAAACGGGGAGACCCCCCGGGAGGGACCATTGGGCCGGCGCTCACCTCGTCGGATGTGGCACGTAGCAGCTGCGCTCGCGCCACTCCCGCTTATCGCCTTGGGCTATGCTTCGATTCCGGGCAACCAGCTTGCTTTCCGGATGGAGCTGATGCTTTCCGGCAATGGCTCCAGCCACGCGCTCACGCGCGACGCCGAAGTCTCCCAGCATGTGCCGTTGCCGAGGGCCGCTGCCTCGCTGTTCCGGACCTCCGAAAAAGGGCCGCGCGCCGACCAATATCTGATGGTCAAAACCACCACCTACGCAGACAAGCAATTCATCTCGGCAAGCGTGTCAGGCGCCGAGGTCGGCAGCAAAGGCGGCGATTTGCGCGACGAGCTGATTCGCGACCGCAAGGCCGACCGTCTCAACGCGCCGGTCACCGAAGTCGCGCTTAGGA
Organism: Methyloceanibacter sp.; assembly: GCA_036519535.1. Lineage (GTDB taxonomy): Bacteria > Pseudomonadota > Alphaproteobacteria > Rhizobiales > Methyloligellaceae > Methyloceanibacter. Next base: position 563 of record DATDLA010000318.1, on the reverse strand, counting down.
GCGGCGGTTCGGACCGCGGCGTCTCGATGTTCACCGAATTCGCCGCCGGCAATCTCCAGCTGGCGCCTGCGCTGGCCGGGGGGGCGCCTTCGCCCCAGACCATCGCCTACCGTCCTTCAGAGGTCGGCCTGAGTTTCAAATATAAGGGCGAGAGCCAGGCTGAGTTCGAGGAGCGCGAGCGGCGCTGCCTCTCCACCGCGATCTATTTCGAGGCCCGCAGCGAGCCCCTCCAGGGCCAAATCGCAGTTGGCCAGGTGATCATGAACCGCGTGCGCAGCCCGCAATTCCCCCAGACGATTTGCGGCGTCGTGTATCAGGGCCAGATGGCGCCAGGCTGCCAGTTCTCCTTCGCCTGCGACGGAAAAACCGACACGCCACGGCAAGACTCCCATTGGGCGCTCGCGCAAAAGCTTGCCAGGCAAATCACCTCAGGCCAGGTGTGGCTTCCCGAGATCGGCTATTCGACCTTCTACCATGCGGATTACGTGAGCCCGCAATGGAAGAGCGCCATGAACAAGATCGACACGATCGGGCGCCACATCTTCTACAAGAAGCGCAACGAG
>DATDLA010000317.1:0-2845 GCA_036519535.1 Methyloceanibacter sp. | reverse complement strand
CGTTTGATTTCCCGCAACAGCTCCGGCGTGATGCGGCCGTTCTGCGCGATCTTCCGGTCGCGCTGAAAGGCGCTGACGGCGCGCTCGGTTTCATCTCCCAGTGTTCCATCGATCGGGCCAGGTGCATAGCCGAGATCGGCGAGGATTTGCTGCACCTGCTTGATCGTCGCATCGCTGGGCGCCGTGGAGTTTGGTTTGGCGCGTGGAGTTCCATTTGTGGCGGCGACCGAACCAGTGCTCGCAGCCGGCGCCGCAGCCTCGCCGAGCAGAATGCGACGCAGGAGCTCATCCGAGGGCGAGCCGGTGATGGGCAGTCCATGGTCCTTCTCGAAGGCGGCAATCGCCCTTCGGGTCTCGTCGCTCAATTTGCCGCTGACGGGCCCGCCGGCGTAGCCACGTGCCGCGAGCTCGCGCTGAATTGCGGTTACGAGCTGCTGAGGCGGGGCCTGCCCCCGCAGCGGCGGCAGATCGGCGGTTACCGCCACCGGCTTGGGCGCAGGCGCGGGTGGGTTGGCGACGTGAATTGGGCCGGTCGGCAACGGCACCCGTGGCGCCCCCGCCGTGGGCAACAGGGCGCCGTTACGCTGCTCCTGCAAATAGAGCGCGTTATAGGTGATGAAGCCGGTTAGGCCGATAAAGGCCAGAAACACAAGGCGTGTCGCCACGACGCTCATCGCTCAGGGCCGAATCAACAGGTTGCTTGATCGAGAGTCCCCCGAGAGTCCCTCAGATGCAATCTTCGCTATGGAAGCTAAAGAGTTAATAAACGGGCTACCCGACCTGCGAATGCGGGCGCCGGGGCGACGGTCACGCGGCTGTCATGGCGGGATCTTGTGGGGATCGCTTGTCCGATTCGCCTTGTGGCTGCTTCATCGGCAACACGATGGTGGCCGTCGTGCCTTGGCCGAGTTTGCTTCCGATCTCGAGCCTGCCCTCGTGCAGGCGGGCAAGCCCCTGCACGACCGACAGGCCGAGGCCGGCGCCGTCATGGCTGCGATTATGGGCGTTGTCCGCCTGGACGAAGGGATGGCCGAGCTTCGGCAGATCGTGCTCGGCAATGCCGATTCCATTGTCGGCGACGACGAGCTCGATCATGCCGTCAGCTTCCCGCGCCGAGATACGCACCAACCCTCCGGCTTCGGTGAACTTGATCGCGTTCGAGATCACGTTGAGCAGCATCTGCTTGCAGGCCCTCTTGTCGGCGACGAGCTCGGGCAGACCTGACGGCACCTCGGTAATCAGTGTCAGCTGCTTTGCCTCTGCCGCATGTCGCATGACGTCGGCGCAGGATCTGACGAGCGAGCCGACATCGAACGGCTCCTTGAGGAGCTTGAACTTGCCGGCCTCGATCTTTGACATGTCGAGAATGTCGTTGACGACATGAAGTAGGTGCTCGCCGCTTTCATGGATCATGCGCGCATAGTCCCGATAGCGCTGCTCCCCCAAAGCGCCGAACAGCTCCCGATTGAGGATCTCCGAGAAGCCGATGACGGCATTCAGCGGCGTTCTGAGCTCGTGACTCATGCTGGCGAGGAATTGCGTCTTGGCGCGGCTCGCGCTCTCAGCCTCGTCGCGCGCCCGCAACAGCTCGTCTTCTTGCGCCTTGCGCTCGGAGATATCTCTCGTGCCGGCAAGCACGCCGGCAACCGCGCCTCCGTGCGGCGTTCGCAGCGGACGGCAGCGCATCTCGACCCAGCTATAGCGCTCCCCGCCGGACGGACTTTGCTGTCGCAGCCTGAACTCGACAGTGATGGGGTCTCCGGTGGCGCTGCACTTCGACAGCGCCGTGAGATAAGCCGGCCGGTCGGCGATATGGACGCGCTCGAACAGGCCATCTCCGGTAAGCTTCGCCGGCGGCTCCCCCAGCAATTGCTGCGATGCATGCGAGGCAAACAGCACGCGGCAGCGTTCGTCATGACGGGTGATCATGTCGCTCGCGTTCTCGGCGAGCAGCCGGTAGCGCTCCTCGCCGACGCGGAGTGCATCTTCGGATCGCCGATGAACCGCCTGTATGGCGATGGCGAGACCCGCGGCGTAGATGACGGCGCTCATGGCGCCAAAAAGGCCGAGCAGATTGGCCGAAATCGGGAGCAGCGGCTCAGGGGGTACAAGGCCGAGCGCGCCGCCGACGGTGAGCACGATGAGACCAAGGGAAGCAAGCCCCGCCGCCCAGGCGACCACGCGCCGGTCATTCGACAGCGCGGCCTCCAAGGGAACCACCACCATCCACGGAACGAGGAAGGAGGCGAGACCGCCGGTGAGCCAGGCGGAAAAGGTGATAAGCCCGGTGAAATTCGCCGCCGAGATGAGATGCGCCGCGCCAATCTTTCCCGTATGCGACAGGAAGACGGCAATGCCGATCGGCGACAGGAACCAGAGAAAGGCGACGGCGTCGAGCGCGGTCGGCTTGCCGGTCAGCGCGAGATAAACGGGCAAGACGCAGAGCGCCAGCAGCCCTGCCAGCAACTGCGCTGCGATGAACGAGCGTTGCCGCGCCGCCCCGATGACGTCGTCGCGCACCGAATCATGCACAAGCGAGTCGAAATAGGCGCCCAACTTGCGCACACCCTTGCCGACCAATAAGCGCATTTTGGAGCGGGCCAATTGCCGCTTCGTCCCCGATTGTCGTTGGTCTTGATTATTCGGGGGGGCGCTTAAGGAACCTTAAAACGCATCGAGCCGCGCGGAGCCGGACGCCGCATCATGCCGGCAGCAAAGCAGAGTTCTTAGGCAATCTTTATCCAATCTTTCCCGCGCTTAAGACGTGTTGTCGGTGGCTTAACAACAACGGCCCTCTTTAGACATCTCTTAAACTTAAAGATATTTTCTGAGCGAAATTGATGCT
>DATDLA010000316.1:0-3693 GCA_036519535.1 Methyloceanibacter sp. | reverse complement strand
TCCTTGACGGCAAGCTCGTCCCACGCCTTGGCGATCTCGTCGGTGTAGTCGGAAAGCTCGGGCGGATCGGAATGGGGATAGCGGCTCGGGAAGCCGCCGCCGATGTCGATGGCGTCGACGAGCACGCCGGAGGTCACGATCAGTTGACCGACCTGCCTCAGAGCCTCGCCGAAGGCTGCCGGCACGACCGCCTGCGATCCGACGTGGAAGGTAATGCCGAGCCGCCGCGCCAACTGGCGCGCGCGCAACAGCAGCGCCGGCGCTTCGGGCATGGGCACGCCGAACTTGCCTTCGAGCGGAATGAGGCTGTGGGTGTTGGGACAGGCGATGCGAAGATAGAGGGCGAGGTTCCGCGCCCGGCCGGTCTCATCGAGAATCTTGTCGAGCTCGTCCTCGCTGTCGAAGGCGAAGCTCCGCACCCCGAATTCGTCGAAAGCCGTGCGGATCGCCACCCGCGACTTGACCGGGTTCATGAAATAGAGCTGGGCCTTCGGCACCGCCGCCATGCGGGCAATCTCAACCGACGACGCCACATCGAATTTGCTGATCCCCGCTTCGGCGAGAGCCTCGATGACGGGCGAAGCGTCGTTCGCCTTGGCGGCGTAGAGCACTTGACCGGGGAAGTTGGCAAGGAACCAGCGCGCGGCGCGCGCCGCGGCATGAGGCCTCAGGCAGAGGACCGGCCGCTCGGGGCGATGATTACGGAGAAGCTCCGCAGCAGAAGTGAAAACGTCCATCCCATGTCTACTCCCACACGAGATTGAGATTGTCAGTTGCTGCCCTCAAGCACGAATGCCGGAGCGGTTTGGTCACGTATGCAATCTGACCTGGCTTGTAAAGCGGTTTTCGCGGGCGATTCACCGCTAGATGCGGCCTCGAGCTTCAGGAGCGAGCCGAGGCGGGCGGCGGCGAGGGAGGCTTAATCCATCGCCGCCTAATTTATAGGCTATTTCACCTGAAGCTTGATGGCCGTCCGCGACGAGATTTCACTCGGAGTCGGCGCCGCTGCGGCATCTTTTTCGGGAATCTTTTCCTTCTCCTTCTGCCCCTCGGCCAACTTGTCCTTGGCCTCGGTGACGATCTGCCGCGTGAGGAAGCCGCGATAGTTGCCGAGATCGGTGAACTGCCGCTTCTTGAAGTCGTGCTGGATGCCGTCGGCCGTCTTGCCAGAGGCGTTGCAGATGGCGATCACCGTCTCGGTGCCAGGATCCTTGAGGCGGAACTGGAACGGCGCGTCCGATCCGGGGAATTGCACCTCCTTACCGGCCTTCAGGAAGTTGTCCTGCTGGAACTTGTTGGGGAAGATCACGGTGCCCTCGCCGCTCGCATCGACATTGATCAGCGTGAGGTTGCAATCCTCCTTGGCCTTGATGTTGAACACCGGCAGGTCGTTCACCTTGTAGTCGGTGCGGTCGGAGGTGAGCGCGAGATCGAAGTCGTGCGCCTCCTCCTTGGTCTTGCCGCCGACTTTGGCCACGTCGGCCGCGGCAACGGCGGTGATTTCGATCGGCTCGTTGTCGGAGACCTTGACGATGATGTCCTTGAACTCAGCTTCGAGGATCTCGCGCGGCAGCACGCCCTGCTCGAGCCTGCGCTTGAGCTGACCGGACTCGCCACCCGCCGCCTCCAGACCATTGGCGAAGGCCTCGACCGCCAAGCCGTACTCGGCGGCGGCGATGCGGAGATCGATCGCCTTCTCATAGGCCTTTGAGAGGAAGTTGATGCTCTCCACGCCGACCTTCTGCGAGTCGAGCTCTGGGTCGAGCCCGGCGCGCTGCATGGCGCCGCGGAAGTGGTCGGCATCCTGGTCGAGCAGGCCCTTGAACTCCGCCTGCTCCGGATAGAGCGCCTCGACGTTGGTACGCACATCCTTGGAGAAGGTGCGATCATTGACCACGTGCGCGCGAATTTCGTCGGTCGCCTGGCGGATGCCCTGATTGTGGCAGCCCATGCAGGAGATACCGTTGGTCACCGCCCGATCGAGCTGGCTGTCGTCGAGCACGATCTCCGTCGGTCCCTTGTCGAGGCGTTCGCCAGTCGCTTTGTTCAGGTAATAGGCTTGAAAGCCATTCGGCAGGCTGAAGATGGTTTCGCCGCCGTCATGCTTGAAGGCATCGGCGCCATCCGGGCCGAGCGGATGCACGAACAGGCTCTGCTCCGGCCTGTCTCCCTTGAAATCGTAAGAGGTCCAGAAATAGCCGGTCGAAATGCGGTGCCGCTCGATCAGCCGGTTGTGCTTGGAAACACCCGAATGCTGGAAGCCGGCGCGTTTAGCGAGGAACTTCTCGATATCGCTCTTGATATTCAGATTCTCCTGCTTCTCGAGCTCTGCGAAAGTCGCGGGCAGCTTGAGCAGATCGTGATAGAGCGGCGGCCGCGATGCCGTGAAGGCGAACCAATCTCCCCGCACCCAAGCGAGTGGGGTGTTGGTGAGCGTGGCGACCGTCTGATAGACCGTCGCGTCCGGCTTCATGGCGTAAGGATAGGCGCTGATGATCCGATTCCAGTCGGCCTCGTTCCAGCCGAGATCGTCGAGATTGAAGGCGATGATCGTTTGCTCCTGATCGATCGTGCGCATCTTCAGGATGTCCGGCTCCCGGCTCAAGCTGTTGAGCAGTTTCACCACGCCCTGGCGGTAGCGCACCATGTCGGTCTCGGGCGCGCAGGCGTTGTACAGGTTGGACAGCGTGATGTAGCGCATGCCCTTGCGTAAATGTTCCTGCTGGGCGTCGAGGTCGGCGGCGATGGCCGTCACGATCGCTTCCTCGTCGATGGGCTTCCGATCGGTGCAGGCGGCCACGGCAAATCCGCCGAGGCTCTTGATCCAGTCATAGATCGCCTGGACTTCTTTTTCGGTCGGCTCCCGCTTGCAGTCGAAATCCTGGTAGCAGTCGTAGGGCATCTCCTTCTTGGCGACCTGGATGAAGAGCTTTGAGCCGTCGGGATTGCCGGGGAGGATGAAATTCGGATCCTTGGCAAGCTCGTCGAGATGCAGGATGTTGCCGAAATTCTTGGCGGGCTTTTCGCGTTTTAGGGTCGGGCCGGCCTGATGGCAGCGTGAGCAGTTCTGCTCGAGCGCCTCAAATGCCGCCTGGGCCACCGGGTCGGCAGGGACCGGAATGTCTCCCGCCTTGACCTTCTCGGCCGCGGCCGAACTCTCGGCTTGGGCTTCGTCGCCTTCGGCAGGGGCCACAGCTTCCTTGTCTTTGTCCTCCTCCTTGGCAGGGGCAGCTTGGTCTTCCTTGCCTTTCCCTTCAGCCTCGTCAGATTTGGCGGGAGCGGCCCGCTCTTCCTCACCCTTGGCGGGCTCTTCTGCCTTCTCGGCGGGCTCGGCCTCGGGTGCCGCCTCTTTTGGCGCTGCGGTCTCCTCCGCTCCTGGCGCGCCGGTTTCCTTTCCTGGCTCGCTTTCTTGCGGGGAAGCCTGGTCGCCGGGCGCCGCCGCAGGAGCCGTATCGGAGGTGTCGCCCGGAGCCGTGTCGGCATCGCCTGGGCTTGGACTTTCCCCAGGACCCGCAGCGATGGTGAGCGCCGGCTCGGCGGCCCAAGGCGTGTTTGAGCTGAGCATGGCGCAGGCGAGCGCGAGAAACGCGAGAGCCGCGATCGAAATGTTCCTGCGCAAGGTCATGGGAAACCTCCATTTGAATGAAATGCAGTCAACGGCGTCTGCATAGACGCTTGCAACTGAACGCTGCA
>DATDLA010000315.1:0-4294 GCA_036519535.1 Methyloceanibacter sp. | reverse complement strand
AGCGCAGCTTCCGCCTTGGATAGGGCCCTGAGCTGCGCATCGGCGTCCTTGTAGCCGAGCGCCTTGGCGCGTTCGTACCAGATGCGTGCCTGCTTCACGTCGGGCTGGATCCCTTGCGCGCCCATTTCTGCGATGAAGGATGGATCGTAGGAGAGGCCGACCGAAAAGGCCGCTTCCGCGCTCCCGGCTTCCGCCGCGCGCTGGAAATAGGCACGGGCGCCGGGGAAATATCCAACATCGACCATCTTGCGGCCATGGGCGATCAGCTCGTCGATGCGTGCGGTATCCTGCGGGCGCAAGATGAGCGCCGCCTTTGGATCGGGCGCAATGTCGAGTCGCGTGCTCGAGCTCGCGATCATCCTGCCGTCGGCCGCCACCACGCTGACGCTAAGCGCCCGCCGGCCGCTCGCGGTCGCCGGGAGCAGCAGGCGCAAGCCGCGGAGTTCGTCGGGCCTGAGGCTCCACTCCGTCTCGCCGAAGGGACGCCCGGCGGAGAAGCTCGTTCCCTCCGGCAGGCCGCGAATGGTGATGATGCTTCGCGGAGGCAGATTTTCGCTGCTGTCCAGCGATATGGCGAAAGCGGTCTCCTTGCCTGCCTCGCCGACGATGGAAGCAGGCGCGCTAAGCGTGACCGGCGGAAGCTCGATATCTCGCTTGGCAAGGATCGTCTCGGACGCAGGAGGCGCCGCCACGGCCGCTTGTTGCACCACTTGAGGCGCTTGCTGCACCGCTTGAGGCGGTTGTTGCGCCACCGGAGGTGCTGGTTGGGCCGCTGCAGGCGTCTGTTCGGCACGGTCTTCACCGATCACCGCGGGCAGGCTCGCAACGCTTAGCGCGCCACGCGAATAGAGCGCGCCAAAGGCGATGACCGGCACGAGCGCAACAAGGGCGAAGGCCGCCACGATGAGGCCGCTCGAGCGTGACGATCGTTGCGGCGCAGGCTCGACCGCGATGACTGGCTCCGCCATCGGTTCCGATGGCGAATTGTCCGCCTCCTCGTCATTGGCTGCCGGCGTCTGGAGATCAGGCGCGAAGCGCTCCGCCATGAAGGACGCTGCTTCGATTTCCGCGAGCCCATTTGCCTGCGCTTTCAGGCGTTCGGCCAAGGTCTTCGGCGGCAGATACGGTTCGGATGAACTGAATTCTGGTTTGCCCATGGCACCCTCCAACGCGATACATTTCCGCGGGCATCCAACGTGGCTGACAACGGCTAGTGTTGAGTTTTGTTCCACTCCAGAAAGGCTTTGAACAGCTCCGCGCGCTGCTCGTCGGAGACCGGCGTCCCGTTCGACGGCGCGTTCTGCGCAAGGAAGGTGTCGAAGTTCGATCTCGACGCCGTCGCCGGGCCTTGCTTGGCGCGGTCGATCCAGGCTTGCGACGCCGGCGACCGGTGCCATCCTTCCAGCGTGGCGGCAAAGTTCACCTCGCGCCATTTCGGGTGGCGCGGCGGCTTCTGAAACTCGTCGAACTTGCTGAAGAAGGCGTCGATGAATTTGGCGACCTTGCGGTAGCGGACGTTGTCCCTGCTCCAGTTGAAGGCGATCAACACCGCGCAGACCGAGACCGAATCGACGCTCTGGCCCCTAGCGATGAGCTCGGGATAGTCGTCATGGGAGAGGTTGGCTGGGTAATACGCGTCCTCGAGCTCTTTCGTGTAAGGAATGGAAAGCAGCTTCAAGCCGTCGCTGCCCTTGAGCCAGTCCATCACCGGCGCGGGCTTGCCGGCCATGAACACTGCGGCGGCGATCCCGCCCGACTTCAGCTTCTCGATGGCGTCGGCGTCGTTGAGATGGGATTCCTGCACCTGGATGCCGAGGTCGTCGAGCAATAGGCGCCCGGTGATGGCCGTGCCGCTTCCCGGCGTACCGAGATTCACGAGCTTGCCATTGAGCTGTTTGATGTCGGTCACATCGGAGCGCACCACGATGTGGACCTCTTCATTGAAGAGCTTGGCGACGTAGACGACCTGGTCGATGAAGTTCGAGCCGAGCTCGCCGGTCTTGGCGTAGTGCTTCAGCACGTTGGCCTGGGTGATCCCCATGTCGACGCCACGCAGGAACAGCACGTCCTTGACGTTCTGGGCGACCCCGCGGCCGACGATGGGCAACACGCGCAGATTGTCGCCGTCGTCCACCACCTGGGCGATGTCCGTGGCGATGGTGAGGTCGGTCTCGCTTGGGCTCGCGGCCATGATGGTCACAACGTTTTCGTTCAGACGAGAGCGGTAGTTTTCTCGCATGCTCTGGGTCTGACCGGGAGTTTCGACTTGGGGAAGTTCGGGCTTGTCGGTCTTAGCGCGGGGCGCGGCCGTTGCGGCAGCAAAGGCGATCAGGCACAGCCCAAGCGCGAGGGCGATACGCATTACTACCCCTCCAACGCGCAATACTGTTGACATGGTGCTCAGCCCAGGGCTGCGCGAACCCGGGATGGCCAAGACAGAAGCTATGCGTCCACTTAGGAAACAGAGGAGAACCGGGGGCCGATCTTTGGGCGAGGCGCCCAATTTCCTCCGGGATGATTGCCGCTTCTGTCCCTCAAAAAAGCAATTGAGCGTGATATTAACTACACTGTCAAGGTTTTAGCAGGGAAGCCCGCAGAAAGAACACGGCTTCGCCGCAAAGTTGCTTCCACGCTCACAAATTTGACAAGAGTAGGGCGAGAAGATTTTCGTACCATAATGAGAACATCTATGTTTTCGCGGCATTTATAGCGAGACTCTCACCAGTTCGGGTTTAGGCGCGCCTGCAAGTGCCCGTGCTGTCGGCGGAAATCGGCTATGTCGCGTTCCTGGTGCGCTTCCGTCGCCGCTGACTCTCGCCGAAATGGAGCGCAAGCGCTCCCGCCAAGGCGAGCGCGCCGGCGAGGAACAGCAGGGAGGCGGTGAAGTCTCCTGTTGCCCCCTTCAGTTGTCCGACGATGACCGGCCCGGCAAATCCGCCGCAATTGCCGATGGAGTTGATCAGCGCGAGCCCCGCCGCAGCACCTGTGCCGGTCAGCATCGAGGTCGGCAGCGACCAGAACGTACCGATGGCGGCGTAGATGCCGAGGGTGGCGAGCGACAATGCCAGCACGACAAGCGGAAGCGGTCCGGCATGGGCAGACCAAGCGAAGGCCGCCCCCGACACGAACAGCGGCAGCGCCACGTGCCAGATGCGTTCGCCCGTGGCATCGGAATGGCGCCCGGCGATGACCATGCCGATCGCCGCGATCAGATAGGGCACGGCGGTGAGGAAGCCGACCGCAAGGTTCGACAGACCGAAGGTCTTGAGCACCTGCGGCATCCAGAATCCGATGCCGTAGAGCCCGACCACCAGGCAGAAATAAAGCAGCCCAAGCTCGATCACGCGCGGATTGGTGAGCGCCTGGCCGACGCCGGCATATCCGCTTGCTCGCGTGTCTTCAGCTTCGGCCTCGAGCCGCCGCTCGAGCGGGGTCCGCTCTTCCGGCGCAAGCCATTGCGCGTCCTTCGGCCGGTCGGTGAGGAACCTGAGCGCCACGATACCGAGCAGCACAGCGGGGATGCCTTCAATGATGAACAGCCACCGCCAGCCGGAAACGCCGCCTAATCCATGCAAGCCGAGTAGCGCGCCGGAGAGAGGTCCGCCGACCACCGTGGCGAGGGGAACCGCGGTCATGAACAGGGAGACGACGCGGGCGCGGCTCTCACGCGGGAACCAATAAGTGAGATAAAGAATAATGCCGGGGAAGAAGCCGGCCTCGGCGACGCCAAGCGCAAAGCGCAAGGCATAGAAGCTCGTTTCGCCGGCGACGAAACCCATGGCGGTCGCGACCAGGCCCCAGCTGATCATGATGCGCGCGATCCAGATGCGCGCGCCAAATCTGGCAAGCGCCAGGTTGCTCGGAACCTCGAACAGGACGTAGCCCGCGAAGAAGATGCCGGCGCCGAAGCCGAACACCTCCGGCGTGAAGCCGAGCTCCTCGTTCATGGCGAGCGCGGCGAAGCCGACATTGACGCGGTCGAGGAAATTGACCGCGTAGCAGAGGACGAGAAACGGGATCAGGCGCCGGCTCGCCTTGCGAATGGCGCTTTCCGCGGGATTCCCCGTCATGGCTGTCCCCCTAGCCGCCGATTGAAGTGCGCCTCCGCTGCTCGCATACTCTCCTACCGCGATTCGTCTAGAGGAGGCTCCTTCCATGGCTACCATTCCGCTCGAAGCCGCAGCCGCGGCCATGCGTGAAGCGATGCGCGATACGGTGAAGCGCTATTCGCTTTGGTATCTGCTCCAGGGCATTCTGATGGTGGTGGCTGGCATCCTCGCTTTGGTCTATCCGC
>DATDLA010000314.1:0-5280 GCA_036519535.1 Methyloceanibacter sp. | reverse complement strand
CGTAATTGGGCCCGTCTCCGCCCTCAGGCGGCACCCAAGTGATGTTTTGCGCCGGGTCCTTCACGTCGCAGGTTTTGCAATGGACGCAGTTCTGCGCGTTGATCTGGAACCTCAGCGTCTCGCCCTCGGCGACCACCTCGTAGACCTGCGCCGGGCAGTATCGCTGCGCCGGCTCGGCATATTGCGGCAGGGTCTCGGAGATTGGGATGCTCGGATCGGTGAGTCTCAGATGCACCGGCTGGTTCTCTTCATGGTTGGTGCCCGACAGGAACACCGAGGAGAGAATATCGAAGGTGACCACGCCGTCGGGCTTCGGGTACTCGATTTGCTTCGCCCGCGCCGCCTTCGTGAGGCTCGCATAGTCTGGCTTGGTATGTTCGAGCGTGTGGGTCAGGAACGGAAACAGCGTGTTCAGCCACATGTCGATGCCGCCCAGCATCACGCCGAGCCGCGTACCGAGTCGTGACCAAAGCGGCTTCACGTTGCGCACCTTTTTCAGCTCAGTGGCCATGGAGCTTTGCTTGACGCTTTGCTCGTAGGCGTCGAGCACGTCGTGCGACCGTCCTGCGCCGATCGCGGCAAACGCGGCTTCGGCCGCCATCATGCCGCTCAGCATGGCGTTATGGCTGCCCTTGATGCGCGGCACGTTCATGAAGCCTGCGGCGCAGCCGATCAGCGCTCCGCCCGGAAAGGCAAGGCGCGGGATCGCCTGCCAGCCGCCTTCGGTGAGCGCGCGGGCGCCATAGGAAATGCGCCTGCCGCCTTGCAGATGCTCGGCGATGCGCGGATGCAGCTTGGCGCGCTGAAACTCCTTGAACGGGTTGAGATAGGGATTGGCGTAGTCGAGATGCACGACGAAGCCGACCGACACCAGGTTCTCGCCGAAATGATAGAGGAAGGAGCCGCCGCCGGTTGAGTCCCCGAGAGGCCAGCCCATGGTGTGCTGCACGAGCCCCGGCCTGTGCTTCTCCTTCGGCACCTCCCACAGCTCTTTCAGCCCGATGCCGTATTTCTGCGGGCCGCTTTCGGCATCGAGGCTGAAGCGGCGGATCAGCTGCTTGGTGAGCGAGCCCCGCGCCCCTTCGGCGAGCAGCGCATATTTGCCGGTAAGCGCTATGCCTGGCGTGTAGCTGTCCTTGTGCGTGCCGTCGCGCGCCACGCCCATGTCCCCGGTGATCACCCCCTCGACCTCGCCATTCGGCCCGAACATGGCGTCGGTGACGGAGATGCCGGGATAGATCTCGACGCCAAGGGCCTCGGCCTGCTCGCCGAGCCAGCGGCACAGGCTGCCGAGACTGCCGGCATAGCAGCCGTGATTGCTCATGAGCGGCGGCATCAGAAAGGAGGGGAAGCCGATGCCGCCCTTCTCGGTGAGGTAATAAAAGCGGTCCTCGCTCACTTGCGTTTGCAGCGGTGAGTCCCGCTCGCGCCATTGCGGCAAGAGACGATCGAGCGCCACCGGATCGATCACGGCACCCGACAAGATATGGGCGCCGACTTGGCTGCCCTTCTCCAGCACCACCACGGAGATGTCCTTGCCCGTCTCCGCCGCGAGCTGCTTGAGCCTGATCGCGGCAGCGAGCCCCGCGGGCCCGGCGCCGACGATCACCACGTCGAACTCCATGGTCTCGCGTTCGATCACGTCGTCCAAAGGGCTTGCTCCACTCTGTCTGCGGGTCGGTCTGGTTGAGCGCCGGTCGTAAGAGGTTTACTTATGTCGGCGTCATTCCGGCGCAAGCCGGAATCCAGTGCACAAAGCGCAAACCAAAAGCTGGATACCGGCTTTCGCCGGTATGACGACCAAGAGGCCAGCAATTGCGAATATGCAAGCGCTGATAGGACGTTGATGGGGATCGAGCAAGAAAAAGCGGCCCGGGCGCTGCTCGACTGGTATCGGGCCATGGGCGTCGATGAGGCGGTCGGCGAGGAGCCGTTCGACAGCTTTGCCGCCGCGAGCCTCAGGCAGGCGCCCCGGCAAGCGCCTGAGCTGAAAATGGCCGTCAGTCCGCCGCGCGTTGCGCCAAGAGCGGCAGGCGCAACTTCGACGCGTCGCATCAGCGCCGAGGTCTCGACGCTGCTCGAGCTGCAAGAGCTGGTCGCCAGATTCGAGGGCTGCTCCTTACGGCGGACCGCGAAAAGCCTGTGCTTTGCTAGAGGCAGCGAGCAGGCCCGCATCATGATGATCGGCGAGGCGCCTGGCCGCGACGAAGATTTGCAAGGCAAGCCCTTCGTCGGCCGCGCCGGGCAATTGCTCGACCGCATGCTGGCGGCGATCGGGCTTTCCGAGAGCCAAGTCTACATTACCAACACGGTCTATTGGCGCCCGCCAGGCAACCGCACGCCGACGCCTGAGGAGATCGAGGCCTGCGCCCCGTTCCTTGCCCGTCAGATCGAGCTCCTGTCGCCAAGGGTTCTGGTGCTGCTCGGCGGCGCCGCGGCGAAGACGATCCTCGGTGTCAGCGAGGGCATCATGCGGCTCAGAGGCAAATGGCTGAACTATCCTTGCGCCGGCCGCGATCTGCCAGCGCTCGCCACGCTGCATCCAGCCTATCTGCTGCGCGAGCCGGAGCGGAAGCGCCTCGCTTGGCACGATCTGTTGATGCTGAAGGCGGCGCTTGCAGCAGAAACCACAAGTCAGAAACCGGAAACCGGAATATAAGACGGCATCGTTCTGACTTCTGACTTCTGGCTTCCGGTTTCCGGCTTCTGACCATGACCCGCATCGACGAAAGCATCCCCTTCATTCCTTTGCACATCGCCGTGCTCACCATCTCGGACACGCGCAACGAGACGTCCGATACGTCAGGCGCGCTGCTAGCCTCCATGATCGAGCAGGCCGGACACCAGCTGGCGGCGAAGGCGATCGTGTTGGACGACGAGAAAGAGATCCGCAAGCAGGTCAAGAAATGGATCAAGGACCCCGAGGTGGACGTGGTGATCACCACCGGCGGCACCGGCTTTGCAAAGCGCGACGTGACGCCCGAGGCGGTCAAGCCCTTGTTCGAGAAGGACATCGAGGGCTTCGCGGCGGTGTTTCATATGGTGAGCTTCGCCACCATCGGCACCTCGACGGTGCAGTCGAGGGCCTGCGGCGGCATGGCCAACGGCACCTTCATCTTCTGCCTACCGGGGTCGCCTGGCGCCTGCAAGGACGGCTGGAACGGCATCCTCAAATTGCAGCTCGACAACCGCCACAAGCCTTGCAGCTTCATCGAGGTCATGCCGCGCCTCAAGGGACAGCCTGGAACAAAATCCAAGCCTTAGGGCTCAGACCGCCCTGCGCGGCGGGATGAGGCGCTCCCAATTTCCACGAAGCCGGCGGTAGTCCTCCTCGGTATCGACGTCGCTCTGCGTTGCCGCGAAGGCGATGCGCGAGCCCTTGAGGTTGCCAAGCGTGTCGGCAAGGGCGTGCGGGCCAGACCAGCGCACGCCCGCAAACGGCGCGAGCAGGCGCGGGGCACGGCGCAGGCCCACGAGCCAATAGCCTCCGTCAGGCGCCCGCCCGAACACCGCGTCGGCATCGCCCAGCAGGCGAAAGGCTTTGGCAATGTCGCTTGCCTTGATGCCCGGGATGTCGCTGCCGACAATGATCGCGGGCCCCGGCGGCAGAAGCCGGAACAGACGCTGCATCCTCACGCCGAGATCGCCATGGCCCTGCGGCACTCGCTGGATCGCACGGGGCCAGAACGCAGCGTCAATATCGCTGTCGGGAGACACCGCAAGCAGCGTGCGCCAGCGGCGGTCGGTCGCGAGCCGCGTCAGGGTGTGCGCGAGGCAGGTGCGATAAAATCGCGTTGCGGTGATCGCGCCGATGCTTGCCGCGAGCCGGCGCTTGCTGCGCCCGGCCACCGGGCTCTTGGCCATCACAATGAGACGTTGCGCGTATGGAGCGCGGGCAGGGCGGCGCGCTTTTTGCTTACCCATAGAGCCGCGCGAGCACGCGCGTCGGCACGCGGAGGAAATAGAGCAGCATGCAGCAGAGATTGCGCAAGGAGCGCGCGACATAGCCTTCGCGGCGATAGCGTATGCCGCTCGTCACCGCGCGAGATTGCAGCATCACGAGCTGGCGCCGCTTGAGCC
Organism: Methyloceanibacter sp.; assembly: GCA_036519535.1. Lineage (GTDB taxonomy): Bacteria > Pseudomonadota > Alphaproteobacteria > Rhizobiales > Methyloligellaceae > Methyloceanibacter. Next base: position 1,200 of record DATDLA010000314.1, on the reverse strand, counting down.
GCCGCACGAGATCGACGTCTTCCATGAGCGGAATCGGCCGGAAGCCGCCAAGCTCGCCATACAGCCTGCGCGGGATGAGCAGTCCTTGATCGCCGTAAGGCAGCGCGAGGAGAAAGCAGCGGAGCGCCACGAGCGACTCCAGCATGCGCGGCATCAACCCGTCATCGTCGAGCGCAAAACGGAAGGCGGCCGCCGCCGGCGCCCGCCGCCCTTTCGCCACGCGCTCCATGAAGGCTTCTGCCTCCTCCGCCCAGCCCGGCTCGAGAACCGTGTCGGCGTGAAGAAAGAGGAGCCAGTCGCCACGAGCCGCCGCCGCACCAGCGCGAAGCTGCGTGCCACGCCCGAGCTTGGTCCTGATCAGCCTGGTTCCAGCTGCGTCGGCAATGGCGCAAGTTTCGTCGGTCGACCCACCATCGACCAAGATCGCCTCCTGCACGATGCCGTCGACCACCGCCGACACGAGCGCGGCAAGCGTGGGCCCGAGCGTCGCCTCGGCGTTGTAGGTGGAGATAACCACGGAAATCATGGAGCCGGACTATAGCGTTTGGCCGAAATCCGGCAATTCCCGCGTTCCAAATCCTAACGATGTTCTTGATTTGTTCTAATTCGGTCATTATATGAGTCGGCATGTCGATCGCACTGAGAAAACCTGGAAAGTCGGAGAGCTTCCCGCTGGAGATCGGGGGCGTGGCCGGCGGCCGCCGCAACGGCAGAGGGGCCGCGACCAACCGGTCTGGCCGCTATGAACCCGTCGCTTATGAGCCGGTGGACGATGGCTGGGAATCGCTTGGCGAGCTCGAGGCGCTCACCACCGAAGTGCAGGAGGTCCCGGCCCGGCGCATCATCACCCGGAATTCCTCGCCCGACATCGGCTTCGATCGCTCGATCAATCCCTATCGTGGCTGCGAGCATGGCTGCATCTATTGCTTCGCGCGGCCCACCCACGCCTTTCTCGGCTTGTCGCCCGGGCTCGATTTCGAGACCAAGCTGTTCGCCAAGACCAATGCCGGTGCTGCGCTCGAGCGCGAGCTCGCCGACCCCGCCTATCGTCCGCGCACGATCGCCATCGGCACCAACACCGATCCCTACCAGCCGATCGAGCGGCGCTACCGCATCATGCGGCGCATCCTCGAAGTTCTGTCGGCGGCAAACCATCCCGTCGGCATCGTCACCAAATCGGCGCTGGTGTTGCGCGATCTC
>DATDLA010000313.1:0-2342 GCA_036519535.1 Methyloceanibacter sp. | reverse complement strand
TGAGAGCAATGTGATCCTCACCATCATCACCGAGAACGTGCCGAGGGTCGCCACCAAGGACCGCGTCGATATCGAGCCGCTCGGCGAGAGTTTCATGCGCGTCGTCCTGCATTTCGGCTTCATGGAGACGCCCAATATTCCCAAGGCGCTCGCCATCGCGCGGAAGCTCGGTTGGAACTTCGATATAATGTCCACGTCGTTCTTCCTGTCGCGCCGCTCGGTGCGGCCTGACCCGCGATCCGGCATGCCGGCGTGGCAGGACAGGCTGTTCATCTTCCTCGCGCAGAACTCCGACGATGCGTCGACTTACTTCCAACTGCCCACCGACCGCGTGGTCGAGATCGGCACGCAAGTCACGGTGTAGTGAGCATCGCGGTCGCCGCCTCAATGGCAGTGTCGGCATCGGGAAACCACTGCCAATTGGCCATGAAGCGCCGTAGCCACGTCTTCTGCCGCTTGGCGTAGCGGCGGCTCTCGGTCTTGGCATTCGCCACCGCCTCTTCGCGGCTGATAGCGCGGGAAAGATACGCCGCCAATTCGCGCACGCCGTGCGCCCTCATGGCCGGAAGCCCGGGATCGAGCTCAAGATCGAGGAGCGCGCGCACTTCCTCGATCGCGCCCTCCTCGATCATTCGATCGAGGCGGGCATCGATCGCGGCGTAGAGCGGCTCCCGCTCCGGTGCAATGACGAGCCGCAGGACGTCGCCGGCTCCGAGCAGCGGGGCCGCGTTTCCTCCCTGCCACTCAGCCAACGAGATGCCTGTCGCGTCGATCACCTCGAGCGCGCGCACGATGCGTTGCGAATCGGCCGGCTTTAGCCTGGCCGCCATGGCGGGATCGCGCGCGGCAAGCTCTCGGTGCAGGGCCTCGCGGCTAGCCTTGGCGGCTTCTTCCCGCCAGTAGGACCGCACCTCGGCGGGAATATCGGGAACCGGCGCGAGCCCCTCGCTCAGCGCCTTGAAATAGAGGCCGGTGCCGCCGACTAGGATCGGCAACCTCCCCTCTCCCCGCGCTTCCGCCAGGGCGTCGGCGACGTCATCGAGCCAGCGGCCGACGGAACAGGACTCGGCGGCGGGGATGGTGCCGTAAAGGCGATGGGGGGCGCGGGCCTCCTCGCTTTGGCTCGGCCGCGCCGTGAGCACGCGAAGCTCGCGATAGACTTGCATGGAATCGGCATTGATGACGGTGCCGCCGAGGCGTGCGGCAAGCTCCAGGCCCACGCTTGATTTGCCGCTCGCGGTCGGGCCTGCGATTAGGACAGCTTGAACCGGCACGGGGTGAGCCTGCAGCTTCAGGCGACGGGCACGGCCACGAAGCGAAGCCCACCCTTGGCGTCGGAAATCAGCAACAGCACCGACTTTCGCCCCGACTTCTTCACCGCCGCGACCCTGGCCACGACTTCGCCTGGATCCTTCACCCGTTCCTGGGTGACCTCGACGATGACATCGCCCGGCTTCACGTCCTTCTGCGCCGCCGGGCTCCCAGAGTCGACATTGGTGATCACCACGCCCTCGACGCTTTTGCCGATATGGAATTGATCGCGCAGCTCTTGGGTGAGCGGAGCAATCGAGAGGCCGAGCAACTCTTCATGATCGGGCTCCTCCTCCGGCTCATCGGTACCAGGACTTGGCTCGGCTTCGGCTTCGGCCTTCTCGGCTTCCTCGGGAAGCCTGCCAACCGTCACGGTAAGGTGGAGCACCTCGCCGGCACGCTGGACCTCGATGTCGACGGGTTTGCCGATCGGCGTCGAGGCAACCGCCTTCGGCAGACTGCGCATGGTCTCGACCGGCTGACCGTCAAATTTGAGGATGATGTCGCTCGGCTTCAGTCCCGCGACGTCGGCCGGGCTTTCAGGTGCGACGCTGGCAACGAGGGCACCTACCGGCTCTTGCAGCCCCATGCTCGCGGCGATTTCGCCGGTCACGTTCTGCACATGCACTCCGAGCCAGCCCCGCCGGGTTTCGCCGAACTGCTTCAGCTGGTCGACGACCTGCACCGCGCTGTTCGACGGCACGGCGAATCCGATGCCGATCGAGCCGCCGGTCGGCGAGATGATGGCGGTGTTCACGCCGATGACCTCGCCGTCCATGTTGAACAGCGGGCCACCGGAATTGCCGCGGTTGATGGCGGCGTCGGTCTGGAGGAAATCGTCGTAGGGGCCTGAGTTGATGTCGCGCTTGGTGGCCGAAATGACGCCCACTGTGACGGTGCCGCCGAGGCCGAAGGGGTTGCCGATGGCCATGACCCAATCCCCCACCCGCATCTTGGAGGAGTCGCCGAAGCGCGCGGCCTTAAGCGGCTGTTTCGGCTCGACCTTGAGCAGCGCGAGGTCGGTTTTCGGA
>DATDLA010000312.1:0-2429 GCA_036519535.1 Methyloceanibacter sp. | reverse complement strand
ATCAAGGAGTTCGACCGCACCAACTCGCAGGTCCTCAGCCGTTACGACGGCAGCGTGAGCGCCCCCGATCCCAATCCCACCAGCAGCTGGCCGAATGGCCCCGACCCGGTGCTCGATGCCACGGTTCCGCTGTGGACCGCGGCCTTCGTGCAATATGCCGGGAGCGAGCTCGCCTACAAGACCGACGCGACCTACCGGCTGCTCAACCGCGACGCGCGCACGAAATGGGACTTCGGCACGAGCCCGACGCGACAGGGCTATGCCGGCGTGATTGACGAAGTGCAGGAGGCGCGTTCCGCCAATCCATCGATCGAGGTGCTGGTCGCGACCGGCTACACCGACCTCATCACCCCCTACCTCGCCTCGAGCTTTCTCGTGAGCCAATTGCCGTCGCTCCCGCGCGCGGCGCCGATTAAGGTCGAGACTTATGCCGGCGGCCACATGCTCTATCTCCGGCCCGACTCGCGCGAGGCCCTGAAGCAGGACGCGAAGGTCATGTATGAGCGCGTGATGAAAGCGGCATCCTAGCGCAAGGGTCTCGCGGGTCAGAGTGAAGCTGACGCCGCGATCCGGTAGGATGGCCGAATCGGTTGAGGGGGAACGAGGGCCGGCAATGCCAATGCGAAGCTTACTTGTCGCTGCAGCGCTGATCGCAGCCTCTGCCACCACGCCAACGAGCGTATTTGCTCAAGAGGCGGAGACCGAACCGCAAGCCGGGCAGGAAGTGCCGCCTTGGCCGCAATTCAAATCACCCGAGCGCGGATTCGAGATCGCCTTCCCGAGCACGCCAAAAGCGACCAGCGCCGCCGTCGCCGGCCAAAACCCGCTCATTCGCTACAGCTTCGAGGCTTACCAAGGTGACGACACGGTCTACCGCCTGGTGGTTCTGGAATATCCCGCAGGCAAGGCACCGAAGCCGCCGGAAGAAGCCCTCTACGTCAAGATGGTATCGGCCTATGCCAAGGACAGCGAGTCGAAGGTGCGCAAGCGCGGGCCCGCGACCATCGCCGGGCGGCAGGGATTCGAGGCGGTCACCGACGACGGCAAGGGGAAGGTCAATCATCTGGTGAGCATCGTGCCGGCCGGCGACCGCATCTACATGCTGGTCTCCGCGGGCCCCCGGGGCCACGCCACGAGCGATGACGCCGAACGCTTCCGCAACTCCTTCCGCGTCACCGACGGCGAGCCGCAGACCACTGGCAGCACACCGGCCACCTCCTCGCCTTAAGCCGCAATCAGGATTTGGCGGGACGCCGCGCGGCGTGCTTGAGCAGCGCCGCAAAGGCGTGAAAGTCGGCCTTGCGCGGCGAGGTCTTGCGCCAGGCGAGCCCGATCTCGCGTTTGGGCTCAGGCGCCGGGAAGTGCTGCAAGCGGATGTCCTTACGATCGTGCACCTCGCTCGCCACCGCCATCTCGGGGAGCAGTGTGATGCCATAGCCATGTGCAACCATCTGCACCACGGTGGCGAGGCTTGAGGCTCCGAAACTTTCCCGCGCCTCGGGCGTCACCAGCCGGCAGAAGGAGAGCGCCTGATCGCGCAGGCAATGACCTTCCTCGAGAAGCAGCAGCCGCTCATGGGAGAGGACGTCGAGGGCAGCCTCTCGTGAGCGCCTGTGGTTTTTCGTGGCGTGGGACGCGAGCACGAACTTATCGTCGAAGAGATGCAGCGTCTCGAGCTCCGCATCCTCGATCGGCAGCGCGATGAGGATCAGGTCGAGGACGCCGCTGGCGAGCTCGTGAACCAAGGTTTCGGTGATGGTCTCACGGAGCTGCAGGTTGAGCTCGGGGAAGCGCCGCTGCAGCTCCGGCAGCGCATCGGGCAGTAAATAGGGTGCGATCGACGGGATGACCCCGAGCTTGAGCGTTCCCGACAACACCCGCTCCCGATGCTTGGCGTAGTCGAGCAGGTCGCGCACCGAGGAGAGGATGGTGCGCCCGCGCCGGACGATTTCCTCGCCCTGCTCGGTCAGCTCGACTCCGGACTTCCGCCGCTCGACGAGACTGACCTCAAGCGCCTCCTCAAGCTCCCTGATCTGCATGCTGAGCGCCGGCTGGCTGACCGCGCAGGCTTCGGCCGCTTCGCCGAAATGAAGAGTCTCGGCGAGAGCCTCAAGGTAGCGCAGCTGCCGCAGGGTAATCATGGCGATAAGTGCCGCTTATTTGAGCGATAAGATAAACTTATGTCTCACATAAGGAAATACGATTTGAACTTATCATCTGCGGCGCCCAAATAGAAGAGCACGATCTAGCGCGGCCAGACGGTTGAGTAAAGTTCTGGTCACGCCGGGTCAGACGCTTGAGCCTGAAAATCGCAACTGAGGAGAGCCAATAATGCGTGAGTGGCACAAGCCGACGGTTGAGGAGACGGAGTCCGGCATGGAGGTAACGAGCTACCTGCCGGCGGAGCTGGATCGCGCTTAATCCGTCCC
>DATDLA010000311.1:0-2008 GCA_036519535.1 Methyloceanibacter sp. | reverse complement strand
CGCTCCGCGATGTTCATGGAGGCGCTCGACGTCGACGAGGTCATCGCCCAGCTGCTCGCTTCCGAAGGCTTCTCCTCGATCGAGGAAGTGGCCTTCGTCGAGCCCTCGGAAATCGCCTCGATCGAAGGCTTCGACGAGAATACCGCGGCGGAGATTCAGACCCGCGCGCGGGAGCATCTGGAGAAGATCGAGGCCGAGCAGGATGCCAAGCGGAAAGCGCTGGGCGTTGCCGACGAAGTGGCGACCATCCCCGGCCTCACCACGGCGATGCTGGTCGCGCTCGGCGAGAAAAACGTCAGGTCCGTGGAAGACGTGGCCGATTGTGCCACCGACGATTTGCTCGGGTGGAACGAGCGCAAGGACAAGGAGACCATCCACCACGAGGGCATCCTCGACGGGTTCAACTTGAGCAAGCAGGAGATCGAGGATTTGATCCTCTCCGCGCGCGTCAAGGCCGGATGGATCGACGAAGCCGATCTTGCGCCTGAGCCCGAGGCCGCGGAGGCAGAGGCTGGCGAAGTCGAAGAGCCAAGCGAAACCAAGGACGGCGGCGCCGCGTCATGAGCGGCCCACGTTACCAGACGCTTTTTGGGAGAGAGAGCCGTTGCGGCAGGACGTTGCTGAGCCACAGCCTGAGACCGAGAGCGAGACGAGAGACACCGTCCGCCGCTGCGCGCTCACGCGTGAGCGCCTGCCCAAACAGGATCTGATCCGCTTCGTCCTTGCGCCAACCGGCGAGATCGTCCCCGACCTGAAAGAGCGGCTTCCCGGCCGCGGGGTGTGGGTGACCGCCGACGATGCCCTCGTGTCGGAGGCTGCCAAACGCAACGTCTTCGCCCGGGCGCTTAAGGCGCAAGCCAAGGTGCCCGCGGGGCTCGCCGACCAAGTCGATCGACTGCTGGTTGAAGCAGCACTCGGCGCTCTCGCGCTCGCCAACAAGGCGGGAGAGGTGGTGTTCGGCACCGCCAAGGTCGAGGAGGCCATCGCCAAGGCCAAGGTCGCGGCGCTCATCCATGCAAGCGACGCCGCCGAGGACGGCTGCCGCAAGCTCGACGGCAGATTTCGGGCTGCCGCAAGGGGTGAGACGCCGGCCCCAATCCGCCTTTTCAGCGCGGATGAATTGGGTTTGGCATCAGGTAAGACAAATGTGATACATGCAGCCCTGATCCAGGGCGGAGCGGCTGCGAAATTCATCGCCAGCGCCTCCCGCGCGGAGCGTTATCGCAAGGGTGGCGCCGCAGCCTTTGCCCAGCCAATTGGATCGGACACGGACAAGGAATGAGTGAAATTAACGAGACTGAAGACAAAACCGCTCGCGGCGGCCGCAAGATGACGCTCAACGTGCGCCGGACGGTGGAATCCGGCCATGTGCGTCAGAGCTTCAGCCATGGGCGTTCCAAGTCCGTTCTGGTCGAGAAGAAAAAGCGCCGGGCGGTCGGCGCCACCCCTGCGGCACAACCCGTCGAGGAGCCGAAGCCGAAGGTGGCGACGGCGCCGGAGCCCACGCCCGCCAAGAGCGCGCGCGACAACGAGCAGCGCCGTCCCGGAGTGGTGTTGCGCGCCCTTTCCGACGAGGAGAAGGACGCACGCCTCAGGGCCCTGACTGAATCGCGCCAGCGCGAGGCGACCGAGCGCGAGAAGGCGAAGGACGAGGCGGCGCGCCGCATCGTCACCGAGGAGGTCAAGGCCAAGGAGCACGACGAGGCGGTCGAGCGCCAGAAGAAGGAGGAGGCGCGGCTCGAGGCCGAAGCCGAGGCCAGGCGCAAAGGCGAGGAAGTCGCCCGCAAGCACCTCGTCGTCAAGGAAGAGGAAGAGGAAGCTCCCCGCACGCAAGAGGCGCGCCACAAGAAAGAGCGCGCCGTCAAGGCGCGTGCCGGCGAAGAGCGCCGGGTCCGCGGCCGCCTGACCATCACCAACGCGCTCGATGAAGAGCAGCGCCAGCGGAGCCTTGCCTCGCTGAAGCGCCATCGCGAGCGGCAGAAGAAGCAAACCATCGGTCCGCAGGCGC
>DATDLA010000310.1:0-2569 GCA_036519535.1 Methyloceanibacter sp. | reverse complement strand
TGGGCCGCGCGAAAATGATGCGCAAGAGCAGCGGCCATTTCTTGGTTGTTGTCGTCACCTGATGTCCCCCTGCAGGATTGCTCTCAAGCCCGGCGCGAAGCAATGAAGCGCGCGGCTTGCTTGAGCGTTACCGCCCTGTCCCCGAAGGGCGCAAGGGCCGCCTTGGCATCCTCGACCAGCGCCGAGAGGCGGGCGCGTGCTGCGTCGACGCCGAGCAACGCAACGAGCGTGGCCTTGCCGCGGCCGGCGTCCTTGGCCGCAGCCTTGCCCATTGCCGCGGCGTCGCCCTCGGCGTCGAGAAGATCGTCGGCGAGCTGGAAGGCTTGGCCGAAGGCGGAGGCGTAAGCCGCAAGCGCCCCCCGGGCCACGGCATCGGCGCCGCCGAGCACCGCGCCGGCGTCGCAAGCGAAATCGAACAGCGCCCCGGTCTTCATGGCCTGCATTCTTGCCACCTCCATCGGGCCCAAACCCTGTCCCTCGGCGGCGAGGTCAAGCGCCTGGCCGCCGGCCATGCCACCGACCCCCGCGGCCTTGGCCAGCAACCCGATCAGCGCAACGCGCACGCTAGGCTCAGGGTGCGTGCGGGGCTCACTCAGAATGTCGAAGGCGAGGGTCAGCAGCGCGTCGCCGGCAAGGATCGCGGTCACCTCGCCGAAGGCGACATGCGCCGTGGGCCGGCCTCGCCTGACCTGGTCGTCGTCCATGCACGGCAGATCGTCATGCACCAGCGAATAGCAATGCACGCACTCAAGCGCGGCGGCTGCGTCGAGCGCCTCCTCCTCCGTCACGCCGAAGAGGCCCGCGGATTCGATCAGCAGGAACGGCCGCAGGCGCTTGCCGCCGCCGAGCGCCGCATAGCGCATGGCCTCGATCAGCCGGGCCTGACCTGAAGCGGTTGACTCCGGCGCAAGCAGGGCATCGAGGCGCCCCTCGATGAGGCTCGCAATGCGTTCGAGCTTTTCGGTCAGGTCCATGCCTCAGGAATAGGAAATGGCGGCTCGGGGCTTGTGCCGCGGACCCTAATACCACGTTGCTCCTCACGGCAACCGGAGGGTACAAGGCCTTCGGCATCGGCGATTCAGGCAGCGATGGGCGCTAAGAGACCGGCAAAACGTCGACCTCCCTGGCTTAAGCGCATAGGCCTCGTGGTCCTGCTCATCATGGCAGGTCTCCTCCTGTCGATCATCGCCTTACGCTTCATCAACCCGCCTGTCACCCCGGTCATGGTCGCGGAGAAGCTCAAGGGCACGACGCTCAAGCATCGCTGGGTGCCGCTCGAGGCCATGGCGCGCGACCTTCCGCTTGCCGTGATCGCGAGTGAAGACGGCCGCTTCTGCGTCCATTGGGGCGTGGACTGGGGGGCGGTGAAGGACGCGGTCGAGGAAGCGAAGCGGAGGCACCGCAGCTTCCGCGGGGCAAGCACCATCACCATGCAGACGGCCAAGAACCTCTATCTGTTCACCGACCGGAGCTATGTGCGGAAGGTTCTCGAAGTGCCGCTCGCTTATCTCCTCACCCTCTTCTGGCCGAAGCAGCGTGTCATCGAGGTCTATCTGAACATCGCGCAATGGGGCCCAGGCATCTTCGGCGCCGAGGCGGCGAGCCAGAATTATTTTCACAAGAGCGCGGCGGAGCTCACCCGGCGGGAAGCGCTGCTGCTCGCGGCGGCGCTGCCGAACCCGCTTTTGCGCAATCCGGCCAAGCCGAGCCCCAGAATGCTCAGGATCGCCAAGTCGGTGGAGCGGAGAATGCCGATTCTCGCCGCACGCTCGTCTTGCGTCGCGCCGGAACTCTTCCGCCAATCGGCCTCTGGCCAGCGCCGGGGTTAGCCACTATAACGGCGCTCGCTCAAAACGCCCGCGGGGCTTCCTGCGGACAATTTCAAAGGTTGGATTATGGCTGTACCCAAGAGAAAAACCTCCCGCATGAAGCGGGGCAATCGGCGTTCCCACGACGCGCTTTCCGCGCCGACTTACGTCGAGGACAAGGACTCAGGCGAGCTTCGCCGCCCGCATCATATCGATCTGAAGTCCGGCAAGTATCGGGGCCGGCAAGTGCTCGCCGTCAAGGAAGAGGCCTGAGCGCGCTGCGGCCGGGGGACTTCTCGCTTGGTTCGAGGGTAAACACCCGATGGTGATCGTGGAGCCGGAGGAAAGGGTCGTTCGCCATTACCGGCGGACGAGCTGGCTTTCGTCGGTTCCGCTGCTTGCCTTCGTGGTCATGGCCTATGTCGCCTTTGCCTCGGGCGGCGCCGACTTCGCGCTCGCGCGCTTCTCCGTCTCCATGCCGTCAGGTGGGGTGTGGCAGATCTCCCTCGGCGACATGATGCTCGCCTTCTCCCTGTTCGTGCTGTTCTTCGAGATCCTGAAATCGACCCGGACCGGAGGCAATTCGGTCGTAGATCACGCGCTGTCGATGATCGTGTTCGTGGTCTGCCTGATCCTGTTCCTGGTCTGGCCGCCCGCAGCAACATCCCTCTTCTTCCTGATCATGCTCACGACCCTGATCGACGTCATCGCCGGCTTCTCGGTCACCATCAGGTCGGCCCGCCGCGACTACTCAGTGGGCA